>JAAGZM010000117.1 GCA_024206355.1 Gammaproteobacteria bacterium
ATCATTATTTTCAACATCAACTATATAAACACCACCATGACTTTCGCCCTGTTGACTTCCACGAACTACTGAAGTAACGATGACTTTTGGCATTTGCATATATTTATTTCCTTGATTTTTTTTCATTATTCTAAAATTCAGGATAATATATACTTTACTATGCTGGCAATAAGAATAAAAACACCTTTTGCAGTTAACCATATTAAGTAATTAAACATTTTATTGGAGTAAACAATGCGTAGAGGAAGGCGAGAGAGAATAAAGCACCCACCTGTAACTTCAGCTGTAGCACCAGGGGTCTCAGGAGGCCAGTATAAACCACTTAGTGATTCTGATATTAAAAAAATTCAAAGTACAGTGCTTGATGTACTTGAAAATATTGGTATGGCTGATCCTATTGATATCTTAAAAGAGAAAGCTCTTGAGCGTGGTTGCCATATAAATGAGCATAACCGTCTCTGTTTTCCAAGATCTCTGGTTGAAGATGTTATTGCCAATACTCCAAAAAAAATGACCTTCTACGGCAAAACTCCGAACCATGATCTTGAGTTGGGCGGAAAGAGGGTACATACCTATGGTGGGGGTGAGGCTGTTAATGTTCTCGAGGTGGGATCAGATACTTATCGACCATCAACTCTGAATGATATTTATGACGCTGCAAGACTGGTTGACAAACTGGACAATATCCATGCATTTTCCCGTTTGATGGTTGCCACTGAAATTCAGGATCAACTAACCTGTGATATTAATACCGCCTATGCCAGTGTTTGCGGAACTGCCAAACATACCGCCCTTACATTCAATGATTACACCCATGTGGCCCCAGTAATAGAGATGTTAAAAATGATTGCCGGAGGAGAAAAGCAATGGTTTGACAGACCTTTTTGTCATGGTGGAGGTTGTCCGGTGTTGTCCCCCCTTCGTTATGGCAGAGAGAACAGTGAGGTCTGTGTAGAATCAGTCAAATTTGGTGCCCCAGTGTGGATAGTCGTAGCTCCTCAAGCAGGTGCTACAGCTCCATCAGCACTAGCAGGCGCTGTGACCCAATGTGTTGCAGAGGCAATAGCCAGTTTACTGCTTGTTGAAATTGTTGCTCCCGGGCATCCGGTGATTGTTGGTCCCTGGCCATTTGTTTCAGATCTTCGTACAGGAGCATTTTCTGGCGGAGGAGGTGAAGAAGCACTTGTCAGTGCCGCTGCAGCTCAGGTAATTAATCATTATGGTTTGGTAAGTTCAGTTGCTGCTGGGATGACTGATGCAAAAGTTCCAGATAATCAAGCAGGATTTGAGAAAGGCATAGCTGTTGCATTAGCTGCTCTGACTGGCTGTAATAATGTGTCAGAGTCTGCAGGAATGGTTGGTAGTCTGATGGGTCTTTCTTTTGAGTCTCTGGTTATAGATAACGATATGCTTGGTACGGTGTTACGAGCAGTTAGGGGAATTGAAGTAAATGATGAAACTTTATCCTATGATGTAATGGCTGAAGTTGTTCATGGTGATGGCCATTATCTCAGGCATCCACAAACATTAAATATGATGAGAAGTGAGTATGAATATCCATCGTTGTCTGATCGCCGTGATTACAAAGAGTGGCAGAGTCTTGGAGCAGCAGATATACGCACACAATCTGCACAGCGGGTGAAACAAATATTATCAAGCCACTATCCTGAACTTATTAGTAGTCAAGCAGATAAAAAAATTCGTGACAGATTTCCAATATTACTAGCAGCAGAGACAATGAGTGCTGAGTTTGGTAGATGGTAACGGGTATATTAAAAATAATGCGAACAATTCTGACATTCTAGTGAATATTTGCTAGGGTCGTATTGTAACTAAAATAGATACTCCGGGATTTATGTTGAATGAGTAAGAGTTCAAAATTAAAGATGAAAAAATTAATGTCGCTCTCGCCACCATTTACTGATGTGATAATCAAAACAGAAAAGAGCGGATTCTACAAAGGCTACAACCTTCCTATTGCACTTATTAGCAAAACCAGCGTAGCTTTGCTGGTTGTTTGGGCGCTTGGTTGGCCTGAAGTGGCGGCATCGATACTCTCTTCATTAAACACAGCCATGCTGACAATGTTTAATTCCTTGTATATTTACTCAGTTGGTTTCTTTGCTTTTTTTCTACTTGCGCTGACAATCTACCCTAAAACAGGTTCTATTATACTCGGCAAGCCAGGGGAGAAACCGGAGTTTTCAAATTTTTCCTGGTTCTCTATGATGTTTGGTGCAGGTCTGGGTGTTGCTTTGATGGTTTATGCCACAGGAGAACCTCTTCTGGAATGGATCAGTAATCCTGAAACGATCCTTGGGAATGTAGAGCCACTAAAGGCAGAAACTGTAAAAAGTACATATCGATATGTGTTCCTTCACAATGGCTTTCATGCCTGGAGCATATACGCTGTCACCGCCATTCCTATGGCATACTTCGCCTATACTAGGGACATGCCTTTAACTTTGCGTGTTGCACTTACACCGCTTCTTGGCAAACATATCAATGGTGTTATTGGTCATACCGTAGATATTCTAGGTGTTATCGCAACGGTATTAGGCATTGCTGTGACGATAGGTTTCGGAATAAGTCAGCTTGCTGATGGAGCCTATTTACTTTCTGGTGCCGACTGGTTGATAACCTCATCACAAACTAAAGAAGGTTCTAATGTTCCAAGTTTAGCTGCTCTAATAGTTGGATTGTTGCTTGTTATGGGGCTGTCAATATTGTCGGCTGTGTCTGGAGTTGGCAAAGGTGTTAAATACCTATCAAACATGAACTCTGTTTTATCTTTTGTCCTTCTAGGAGTTTTTATCATTTTTGGTGCCTTTGCCTATTCAATGGAGATTTATGGAATAGCTCTATTAGATTATATTAAAGAGTTTGCCATATTGTCCTTTACTGCTTACGATCCCAAAAGTCTGGCTGGACAATGGCAAATCACCTGGACAACCTTTTATTGGTCTTGGTGGATTGCATTTGCACCATTTGTTGGCTTATTTCTAGCCAGGATATCTCGTGGACGCTCTATTCGTGAGTTCGTATTTGGGGCTATCATCGTTCCATCTCTTGTAACATTTGCTTGGATGACCATTTTGGGAGGTACCTCCATTCACTTGGAACTCTTTGGAGATGCCGATGGCGCAATTGTTAATGCATCTACCACATCCAGCCTTTTTGTAACCATGGAGTATATGTTTGGTGAAACAGGGCAGTTCTTGATGACGATCCTCAGTACGGTGTTGGTTATAACATTCTTGGTGACATCGGCTGACTCAGGAGTACTTGTTCTCAATACAATCATTGCTGGTGGAAAAATTGATACAGGCCGCATACATCGTGTCATCTGGGGTATTTTGCTTACCCTTGTAATAGGTACCCTGCTAATCGCAGGAAGTGGCCGTCTTGATGCATTACAAAACGCTATGATTATTGGTGCTCTGCCGTTTACCATCCTCTTGGTTTTGATGTGTATCTCTCTTATGAAGGCTATCTACCGAGATACCAAACGTTTGGATAATGATATAACAGAAGAAAGTTGATATATAACAAAGACAAGTCCATTATATAATTAATAAGTAACAGACATTTATTTTGATTAAGTTTCAATAACAATCTTTAAAATGGATACTTTGTATGAAAATATCTCTTTGTTTTAGTTCTATCTTCAAGATCCTTATAATCAGCTCAATGATTTCATGGGGAACGTTACAAGCTGCCAGCTTAAAAGATACTCTGACCCAGATTGATACAGGACCGTACGCAGATGTAGCCTGTCAAACTGCTATTGAGTCACTTATAGGAGGAGTAAAAGGGCTAGGAGTTGCTGAATTATCCAATCTTTCCTTTGACGACGATGTTGTTTCTGGCGATCTAAAAATGCCCATTGGAGGTACTTGGCGGCTTTATCTTTTTGGTGCAGATTGCTCAAAAGAGATTTATGCATTTCTAAAACCAGGAAAAGATCTAAAGTTTTCAGATATGATCAGTTCAATATCAGTTCTGAAAGAACTGGATAGGCTGGGCTTAAATAATCAGGCCTTTATCATTTCTAATACTGAGGGCTCCATTAGTGCAGAAGATGCTCCTGATAAAGTTAGTAAGGCGATCACTGCTGCTACTGATGGTGATGACAAGGCCGAAATAGAAATCAAGTCTGGTTTGACTATTCTTGGTGTCATGGATTTATCCAAATCCTCCTATACCAACAGTGCATTGTCTTTCATGGGGTTCAAAAATTTCAAGTCCAAGAAAATAGCTGTTGATGCTCAATTGGGCTCAGAGATGTTGGAATCAATCATTAAAGGTTCTAAAGCCAAAGCAGATTTCACCATTACAGGCACTATGCCTAGCGTTACATTGACCCTTCCTGGTAAACATAAACTTCCAACTGCATCTCTTACATTCAAGGCAGATGTTCATTCTGATTCCAAGGAATTTGAAATGACAATAGAAGCAAAGCACACCTGGAAGAAGGCGCTTGGCATTCCTGGTCTTGATCTCTCTAATGTAGTGATTGATATAAAAGCTGGTCATGAAACAGCTGCAGAACTTGATGCTGAAACTAAACTTGGTCGTCAGAAACTTGATGTGACTATGAGCGTTGAAAAGGCAGATAAAAATACTGAAATCGCTGTTAAATTAACTGAGCCAGGCGATAAAACTTTCAAGATCGGAACGCTTTTAAGGTTAAGCAAAGTCCCAGGTATTAATGATATTGGTTTCAAGGAACTTGAAGTTTCATCTGCAGGATTTAGTGGTCGGATTATCTGGAAGAGCAAAGAACTTGATGCTGCTGTTGTGACTCTTGGGCATGGGAATAAACCTGTATTAATGTTTAAAACAGAGACATTTTCATTAAAAGAAATCTCCTCAGCAATTGGCAAGACACCACTTGGCAAAATAGAAATTCCTGGCATGATCTTTACCCTTGCTGAACATGATCCAGGTAGTATAAACATGGATGATATACCAGATGTTGCAAGTTTAGTTTTGGCTGATCTGGATGAAAAGTCAGATGGTAATCTTGAGTTGCATAAGGGGGTTGGGATCCTGGGAGTTCTAGATACTGATGATCTTGGTAATTCAGGAAAGGCTCTAGGTGTTTCAGGTGAGTTGGTGCTTGGAGGTACCCTAGGAGGGATCTTCGGTGGTGACCCAGAAGTCGATCTTTATGCTCAGTTCCCAACATTTTCATCAAAGAAAATGCCCAAGTTTCTAAAAGCTGCTAAGGATGTTACTCCTGTTCTTAAATTGGCATTTAAAGAAGACAATGGATTAGAAGCCGATATAGGTGTTGGTCTAATGACGCACCTGAAGGTGGGCAAGCAAATCATTGAACTTGATACAGCAATAACTGCTGTGATTGCAACATCCGGTGTGGGGCTTGATATTTCAGGTTCGCTCGATAAATGGGATGATGCTTTTAGCCTAAAAGGATTTGAGATTGATGATGTTGCTGTTTCTATTGGTGTTGATGTTGATGGTTCTGTCAGTGCTGGATTTCAGGGTACTGTAAATCTCAAAGATGGAAAAACTGAATTTGAAATTGAAGCTCTGATGACACCTGACCCTGAAGCATTGGGAATGCCCAAGGAAGTTGTTTTCAAGCTTTCTGCTAATCATATTAGTCTTCAAGGTTTGATGGATTTAGCGGATGTCTTTATTGGAGCAACAGGTAAGAACTCGCTTGCAAAAGCTGCCAGAGGGAAAGGCCTTTTTGATACCTTGCAATTTGACAAACTACCACTTATTGAGTTTGTTAAATATAAGAATGATGACGGTGATATGGAGGAAGTCGAAATCTATATGGCAACCCCAGGAGCAACCGATCCTGCTCTTGATATCGATGGAATGGGACTTGGTCTTGAAGGACGTATGAAAGTTGCTGGTAAAGATCTGGCTCAGGCGAAATTAGAGCTTAACGAAGATGGGTTTAGTGTTGATGGAAAAATATTAATCAAAAAAATTGGTTTGTTAAAAATCAAGAATGCTGAATTGGATGCTGCTGCCAGTGTTGATGATGTGCCACACCTACATTTGAATGCTGACGCCAAACTTTTGGGTGTTGAAGAATCGATTATCATTGAGTTTAGTAAAGAGAAAGTTGGTTTTGAGGAGACAAGTAAGTTCGGTCAGGTTTTTTCATCCAAAATTGCTGCTTGGGCAACCGTTAAGAATAAAAAGGATCCTGATTTTGATATTGCACTGGAATTCCAGGGAGATTTGTTGGATGCAGTTCTTGCAGGAATTGAAGATGGTTTAAATGATTTGATGGGAGATTATGATAAGGACGTAAAAAAAGCGCAAGCTAAATTGGAAAAGGCTAAAAAAGCGGTTAATGAAAAAGAGAAGAGTGTCGATGCGGCAATTAAGATGGCAGAGAAAACCATTATAAATGGTGAAAAGAAAATTACAGCTGCGATAAATAAGGTCAATGGATTACAAAAAACAATTAACAAGAAAAAAGACGCTGTTGATGATCAGAAAAAAGCATTACATAAACTGCATTGGTATCAAGTAGGCAAAGCTATCAAATACAGTGCAGAAATTGCAGTCCTAGAAATTAATTTAGGAGAACTCTATGCAGCTAAGGAAACTGCAAAAGCGGCCCTTGAGGTAGTAAAAGCTGCAACAGATCTTACACCAGCCTTGTTTCAGGAAGGGGTTCAGGCTGCAAACTCTGCTTTTGAGGTAGCCAAAGGTGCAATCAAGGCTTCAGAGATTGCTGTTGAGGAATCAGAATATATCTTTAAAGGGTTAAAGGCATTGATTGATGCTTATCGTAAAAATTTTCATTTCACTGAAGCCAAGTTTGATGGCAGCCTTCAAGCATTGCTTGGAAAAAAGGATATTACAATGGTTGCCAAGTTTACCGCCTTTGGTGCCGATGTTGATGCAGATTTAAGTTTTTCTCCAGCCAAGCCAGAAAATTTAACCAAATCTATTGGAAAAATGACCAAGAAACTAGCTGATGAAGCAGTTGATGGAATCAAGCATGCTTTTTTCGGAGGTGGAAGTACTCACAGTAATTCACAGTCTCAGGCTGTTGCTGACTGGGTTAGCAAAAACAATACTACAAAAGATTCTGCTGGTTTTGGAGGAGCTAGTTGGAGTGGTCATGGTCCAGGTAATAAGGACATTCCAATGAAGGGCTTAGTCTTCACTAATGCTGGTGATAAGAAATGCATGAAACTGTCTAATAATAAACTGGTGATTGATCCTCAGAAACATTGTAACGATGCCAAAGATGCTCATCTTTTTCGCTTTAGTCCTGATGGTGATCTAATTTCTGTTGCATCTGGAGACAAATCATCACTATGCCTTGAAGCGAAAGGTATTGAAAATGGCACCTCAGTGTCACTTGAAAAATGTAATGGCGAACACTTTCAAAAGTGGACACAAGTGAGCAATCAGGTACTATCTGCCTCAGGTTTGTGTTTGGCTATTGATAAAAAGAACAAAACTATAGTCAATGATTGTGTTACTACTGATAAAAAACAAAGCTGGAACACGACACCAATTGCTGATCTCGATGCTCTTTCAAAAATGCCACAGACCAATATGTATGGTGTTGCTTTTCGAGATACAAAAACTAAAACCTGCATAGATGGGGCAGACAAAATCCTTCTGTCATATGCCTGTGATGGCGAAGATTATCAAACTTTTAACTTGAATAGCAGTGGTCAGATGATGACACAGAATCAGTGTATTCATGCTAATGGCAAAAAAAATGGCTCCATCCTTTATCTTGATAAGTGTGACGGAAAAGAGCTTGCGCTTGAATGGATTGGGCAACGTATGCGGTTGAAAAATGGAAAATTATGTCTCAATCGCAGCAAAAATCTAGGTCCTGTAGATATCACAGCTGTTACTCTTGGTGATTGCAAATCCACTAGCTCAGTTTGGGAGGAAGAGCCAACCAATATTGATTCAAAAGGTAGAATACTTCCTGCTTATGACATGGTTAGATTGAAAAGTAATAATAAATGCATAGAAGTACGTACAAAGCTTCAGGTAGATGGGCTACCTATTCCGCAGATTGTTTTGTGGAATTGTAATGGTGATTACAATCAGAATTTATCATTCCGGTGGAATGGTGAAATCCGCTCTTTGGGACAATGTTTATCAGCAACTAACAAGAAGGGAGCTAAACTTGAATTGAAAGATTGTTTCGTACGTCCCAGTGCTTTTGCTATTACCGCTGATATGTTCAAAAATCCTGGTAAAAACCGTCAAAATATTAATCATCAACGCTGGAAAATCCAGAAAGATGGCAGCATAAAAAAGCATGGCACCAAGTTATGTATATCTGCTGATCCAAAGGGTAGGCATATGTTGCAAACTGCACAGCTTGTTAAAGGAATAATGAAGATTCAACTACCTAAAACTGGAAAGCCGGGAACACTAGGATCTTTACTGGTTCTAGATTCATGTAAATCTAAAAATAAAATTCAAACTTGGGTAATTGATAACAAATTACCAAGCGGCAAAAAGTTTGCAGGTTACCAGACGATTTCTCATAAAATAGGTAAAAAGAAGCGATGCCTTTCAGCATCTGGAAATGATACTGTTCGAAAACTTATCTCTAGAGAATGTGCAAAAAATGATACTGATCAGAACTTTGTGGTGACTGATTATGGTGAAATTCGCCAGATGGGAAGATGCCTCAGCACTAATTATTCTTCTAAACCTTCATCTGAAGGTTATAAACTAGATTTTGAAGAATGTTCAGATAGTAACTTACAAAAATGGGTACATCAAAAAAGTGGCTTGATATCACAAACTGATAAAAAATCGAAAGAGCTTTGTATCCTGGATGGTCCAACATTTAGCTTAGGCCTACCTTCTTTGTCGTTCATGTCTAAGGAAATGAAAAAGGCGATGGAAAAAATGGGCTCTTTTGCTATAGTGGGTTCACAAAAATGTTCAGTTAATAATGATAAATCCAATAAATCCTTGCAATGGGATATTCCTTAACTATGATATCTGGAGCATTGATATTTGACCAAGTAAGTTGATAGCAAATATAAAATACTGAAATAAGAATTCCTGCAAAAACAGGTCAATGGGGTGATAGTGGAATACCTCCTAAAAGAGGTAGTTTCATGAGCCATCGTCTGATTGTAAAATATTTGATAAATGGAAAGAAACAAGTTGGCGTAATAGAGGTACAGATTATGAAGAATTATGCGAGTATTTTGCTCAGAGAATACTAAAGTCTCTCTACCAAAAACTACCACAACTTGAACCTATAATCCTTCTGTAAGTTGCTGTTTTGAAGTACATAATCATAATTATGAGCCGGTCAACTGAGGATTCTAGTTTAAAGTACCAATATTCTCTATGAAATAGTCTAGACTGCAATAGATACTAAAAGATTTTAGAATTCTCAGATTTAAAATGTTTTTCATCTGTGAATTACATCTAATATTTATAAATGTTTTCCTCGATCCCAACCTGTTCCACCAAGTGTTCTTTCAGCGACCCCTGCAGGATATTCCTCAAGGCTTGTTGCCATTGTATCGTTCCAGCGATTGAGATAACCGAACATTGCGATAGTGGCGACAATTTCAACAATTTGGCCTTCATCAAAATATTTTTTCAGTTCATCAAATTCTTTTTCACTAGCTTCATTTGGAAGTACCGAGCCTTTCAGTGCAAGATTAAGGGCGGCCTTTTCTGCACCTGAAAATAAATCACTGGTTTGAAATTCCCAAACGGCAGCAATCTTTTCATCACAGGCTTTATAGATGCTAGATAGATTAGCCATATGAGACTGACAATAACGGCAACCTGTTGCTTGGCTTGAGATAAGACTTACTAGCATTTTTAATTCTTCTGCAACTGTGCCTTCATAGAGGATCGCCTGGTTCAGTGCAGCAAAGCTTTTGGCAATGTTGGGGCGTCGTGACATGGTGAGTACTGAGTTTGGAACAAAATTCCGAATAGCCTGATAGCGATCCAGCATGGTTTGTAATTCAGCGTCATTAATATCATCGCGGGATAGGGGTTGTAAGTGGGCCATAAAATAATCCTCGTTCAAATTACTAGATAGTAAATATGAATATACTATGACTTTATTAGTCTGTCATTGAGTTTAATAGATACTCAACGAAGTGGGAAAAACAAATATACGAAGTCACAGAAGAAGTTTAAACTAGCTGTAGGAACAGACAAGATACTTGCCACTGTATAATAAAAGTCTATTGTTATAATGCACCAATGATGTCCAACTTCAACCACTCAACGCACCTTTATGGTGCGTCCACAAGTTTGTAATAATTACTACATACATAACACGTTGTTTCTTATCATATTTATTGATTGGCACAATTAGTGCAATCTTATAGATAAAATACTCATGTAATAGTATTTCTAGAAAATAATACCTAAAACCCTAATTGATATGCACCAAAGGTAAACAAATGAAATTAATAACAGCAATCATTAAACCATTTAAGTTAGATGATGTAAGAGAAGCACTCAGTGAACTCGGAGTCATGGGATTAACCATTACAGAAGTTAAAGGTTTTGGTCGACAAAAAGGTCACACAGAACTTTATCGTGGAGCAGAATATAATGTAGATTTTTTGCCCAAAATTAAATTAGAAATTGGGATTAAAGATGAGTTATTAGAAAGAGCTCTGGAATCAATTATAACTACTGCTAATACTGGAAAAGTTGGAGATGGGAAAATCTTTGTAACTAATCTTGAGCAGGTTATTAGAATTAGAACTGGTGAAACAGATACTGAAGCCTTATAAACTAAATAAATAGAGTAGAAATTATCATGCTAAAATTATTGTCTTTTGTTTTTCTTTTTATCTCATCTTTACCAACCTTTTCATCTGAAGTTGAAATGAATGGTGCTAATACAGCCTGGATCCTGACTTCAACAGCATTGGTATTGTTAATGACATTACCTGGATTAGCACTATTTTATGGTGGTTTAGTACAACGAAAAAATATCTTATCTATATTGATGCAGTGTTTTGCCATAGCAGGTGTTTCATCAATTTTGTGGTTACTTTTAGGTTACAGCTTAGCCTTTGGAGAGGGAAACGCCTTTATAGGTGATTTTAGTAAAGTTTTAATGGTTGGAATTGGTAAGGATACGCTTTCTGGCGATATTCCAGAAAGCTTGTTTATGTTATTCCAAATGACATTTGCAATAATCACTCCTGCATTAATCATTGGTGGTTTTGCAGAAAGAATGAAATTTAGTTCAGTAATTTTATTCTCAGGCCTCTGGTTATTGTGTGTTTATTCTCCTATTACCCACTGGGTATGGGGAGGTGGTTGGTTAGGACAGATGGGGTTACTTGATTATGCAGGTGGTACAGTGGTTCATATCACTGCAGGAGTAGCAGCTCTTGTTGCAGCTGTTGTGTTAGGCCCACGAAGAGGGTTCCCAAAAACACCAATGCTACCACATAATATGACTATGACTGTTACAGGTGCAGGTTTATTATGGGTAGGCTGGTTTGGTTTTAATGGCGGAAGTGCATTGGCTGCAAATGGTGATGCTGCCATGGCAATGCTAGTTACACATATATCAGCTTCAACAGGTGCTTTAACTTGGGCAGCAATTGAGTGGAAAAAATTTGGTAAAGCGAGTGTTTTAGGAGCAGTAACAGGTATGGTTGCTGGCCTTGGTACCATAACTCCAGCCTCTGGTTTTGTTGGCCCTGGAGGAGCGCTAATTATAGGTTTGCTGGCAGGAACAATCTGTTTCTATTCAACAGTATTTATCAAACAAAAACTTAAAATTGATGATTCTCTTGATGTATTTCCAGTCCATGGTATTGGTGGTATTTTAGGAACTCTCATGGCAGGAGTATTTTCATCGACTTCACTCGGTGCTTTTAGTGGCTTTGGATTTGCAGATGGTATCCTAACGATGTCACAACAAATTTTTGTTCAATTGTCAGGGATAGGTGCAACTATAATTTATACAGCAATTGTATCGTTTTTATTATTTAAAGTAGTAGCAATAATGACAAGTGGTTTAAGAGTCTCTGAAGAGGAAGAGGTAACAGGGCTTGATATTAACGAACATGATGAATCTGGCTATAACTTGTAG
>JAAGZM010000811.1 GCA_024206355.1 Gammaproteobacteria bacterium
GACTTGATCCGGTATCCAGTAAGTCGTTGAAACCACTGGGTTCCGGCCTGCGCCGGAATGACGGGGGAATGCTATTGATATTCATGTCCCCAAAACACCAATCACTCTGTCTCCCCGGTATTTCGCCAGCTACACCAAAAAATGATTTGGATTTGGAATGTCAACATCATTCATTCTCCACAACAAACCTTTTGAGGAATTTCCACGAATTACAATATCATTTTTTGAATCATCAACTTCTTTTACTCCAGCATAATTCATAACCATTCGAGCAACATCGTTAAAAGAGCCTGCATATTTATTTATTTCTTCGGCTGAAACCATTCTTGCACTTACCAAAGCGTGCTTGTTTTTTGTTTTTCTATTTTTGTTTGAAGATGAAACAATTTCAATAGTTTTTAAAGATTCAAATGAATCTTCCATCGTCACTTCTAAAACCAATTCCTTTGAGCCAATCAATTCAAGATTATTTAATACAACTGGTTTTTTCTCTATACTTGAGAAAACTAACGAAACCCTTCCAATAGGAACATTTTCTAAAATGAAATTCCCGTTTTCATCGGTTTCTGTGCCAACCATTTCATCTTGAAAGAAGTATATTGCTACAGATTCAAGAGATAAACCGCTATGTTTGTCCGTAACTTTTCCTCTTATGTTTTGCGTTTGGGCATTTGAATTACTTAAACAAAAAATTGATAGTATAATAAGCAATATGTATTGTTTCATAAATAAGAGTAGATCTAAAAAATTATAAATGGTTTAGGTTTTATTACAGTTTTTTATTTTAGTTTTTTTGTAAATTAAAAAATGTCACAAGCTTGGAATATTTAGATGGAAAAGTTTTATTAAATATCGATATCACCAAACCAAACACTACATTTGACATTAGCAAATGCACCTTTTATGGTCTATGTTCACTAACAAAGTCCAAAGGATGAGTCCAATGCTCTAATACTTCTGCATCAGTAGTTAAACCTGAAGATTTTGGCCAAGAATCTGCCGTTATGTTAGTTATGCGTATTTCGAAATGAAGATGGTCGGGCCATGTTACCGTTCCAGACACTCCGTCCGTCTTACCCACAAGACCAATGAGTTGATTTCGTTGAACTACATCATTAAGCTCCACCTCAATTGTCTTGGTGTGGGCATAAAGAGCAAAGATCCTATTATTGACACCGTTCTCTAAGTAATCGTGTTGAATAAGTATAAGATTTCCCCACCCCTCATCTCTATCACTGCCATCCCATTTAGAAGGATAGGCTTCCCGATCATAAACTATGTCAACAACAACGCCATCTCCAATCGACCAGAGTTCGTATCCCTCAGCACTTGAGCCGTCTTCTCTGAAAAAGTCAATTGCTGGGTGAATGCCGTCATCTCTATGAACAAGAAAGCTACCCTCATCATAGGTTACTGAAGGATTGGGTGGTATCTTCCAGCCAGTCATCTCCCCTGAATAAATTGGAAAATCAAACCCATCAGTTTGAGGGTTGTTTTCAACTATGGTAACATATGTCAATGGTGTTATTTCATCATCGTTACTGCTACATCCACTAAAAAGAAATAAGGAAAGGAGTAGTGTAAAAATAGTGCCTCGAAGTATTATATCCTTAGTCATGACTATTTGTTGTTTTGTTCGGTGTATCATAATTATCTTTTTTACTTTTATTTATATTAGACCAACTAAACTCGCTTTCTCAAAATTGGTGTCAAAATTTATACTATTTTCTTGTAAATAGAAAACTCTAATACCTATTTTAATTAAAATACATAAAGGAATTTTTAACCAATCTAAGGTCTGTGGGC
>JAAGZM010000118.1 GCA_024206355.1 Gammaproteobacteria bacterium
ACAAATCAGTACACATAAAAACATATGAAAATACTAATCACTGGAGCCAGGGGGCAAGTCGGTACAGAACTTGTCAATGAAGCTATTAATAGATGCCATCAAGTACATGCTTATGGCTCTAACGAGCTGGATATTTCTAATTTAGAGCAAGTCAATGAAGTCGCTCTGCAAGTTAAGCCCGATGTGATTATTAATGCGGCTGCCTACACTGCCGTTGACAAAGCAGAAACAGAAAAAAAACGGGCCTATTCAGTCAATTCTCAAGGTAGCAAAAATCTGGCTACAGTCTGTAAAAAATTGGATATCCCATTGCTGCATATCTCTACCGATTATGTCTATGATGGAGACAAGCAAAGTCCTTATGTAGAAACTGATCAACCTAATCCAATGGGTGTCTATGGGGCTTCAAAACTGGAAGGTGATCAAAGAATTGAACAAATCTGGCCTAAGCATATTATTCTTCGAGTAAGCTGGGTGTTTGGTGAACAGGGTAATAACTTTGTCAAAACCATGTTAAGACTCGCTGAGCAAAGAGATGAACTAAGTATCGTTGATGATCAGTTTGGTGCACCGACATCGGCAAGAGCAATCAGCCTTTGCCTATTGAATATTCTGGAAAATCAGCAATTTAATCAATCGAACTGTCCATGGGGCACCTGCAACTTTCAAAGTGATCCTGGTGTGAGTTGGTATGAATTTGCCCAGGAAATTTTTCATCAGGCTGATGACTTGGGTATTATCAATAAACCAATGAAATTAACCCCCATCCCTTCATCAGAATTTCCAACTCCCGTCAAGCGTCCTGCTAATTCAAAATTAGACGGAAAGAAGCTAGAACAACAGTTTGGTCTAACACCCGTTGACTGGAGAATAGATTTAAGCGTAATGCTAAAAAATACGATTCATAGCTGACCCCTATCCAGAAAGCTATTTATCCAGGTTGTGGGTCGAATGTCTCTGAGGGGTCAACATTGATTGAGACTAAAGGAGTGAAAATGTATATGGATATTGGAGAAAAGGGAAAAAAATAAGGTAATCAGCATAAGAAAATGATATCATTTTCGATCAAAATTGATTATATCTAAATAGGTGAAAAGTGAAGCAAGAATTTTTTAGGAATAAAAGAATATTGGTGACAGGTGCCTGTGGTACGGTTGGTAGCGAATTAGTTGATCAGCTTCTAAGGGATTATCAAATTAAAGAATTAATTGGTATTGATAATAACGAAAGCGAACTCTTCTTCACTGAGCAAAAATATCAAAACAACGATAAAGCCCAATTTTTTATTGCTGATATTCGAGATTGCGAAAAGCTTAAACACTTAATGTGTGGCATCAATATCGTCTTTCATGCAGCTGCCTATAAACATGTTATTTTATGTGAAAAGTCTCCTTTTGAAGCCGTGCAGACTAATATTTTAGGGGTGAGAAATATCATCCAGGCAGCTCATGATGCGAAAGTTTCTCATGTTGTCTTTACCAGTTCAGATAAAGCAGTCAACCCTACCAATGTTATGGGTACCTCAAAACTGATGGGTGAAAGACTTATTACTGCAGCTAATAGTGACTACCATGATTGCAAAACACGCTTTATATCTACCCGGTTTGGTAATGTTTTGGGGTCTCGTGGCTCAGTCATTCCTATCTTCAGAGAGCAAATTAAAAATGGTGGCCCAGTCACCCTGACTGATGAACAAATGACTCGTTTCATTATGAGTATTGATGAGGCCGTGAGGCTTGTTATTGACTCAGCTTTTTTTGCCAAGGGTGGTGAAGTCTTTGTAACTAAAATGCCTGTTATCCAAATTATTGACCTTGCAAAAGTCATGATCCAGGAGCTGGCAGCTAAATATGGCAGAAAACCAGAAGACATAGAGATTAAAATTATTGGTAGTAAGCCAGGAGAAAAACTTTACGAAGAGCTGATGACCGATGAAGAAACACCTCGCACAATAGAGTTGGAATGCTATTTTTCAGTTCGCCCGGCTTATATACCTATTAACCGAGATATCGAATATAAATATGATGGTGCCATTTCAGAAGATGTAAGCAACGCATACAACTCAGCAAATGAAACCAAAATGACCCAGGATGAGTTAAAAGACTTCCTATATACCAACAAACTATTAGAAGAGTAAGCGAGAAACAAATGCACATCCTACTACTAGGCGCAGATGGCTATCTAGGCTGGCCAACAGCAATGTACTTTTCAAAGCGTGGTTACAAAGTCACAGCCGTTGATAACTACTTTAGACGAAATGCTTGCACAGAAATGGATGTAGGCATGCTCTATCCAGTTCCAACCCTCATTGAAAGAGCAAAAATCTGGCACGAAAAAACCGGCTTGGAAATTAAGGTTGCTATTGGTGATTTACAAGATGCAGAGTTTACTCGGTCATTATTTGATGGGCGAATAGATTACCAGTGGGCTGTTGATAATAATTTTACGGGCATCCCAGAAACTGTGGTTCACTATGCCGAACAACCTTCAGCGCCGTATTCACTTATTAATTATAAATACGCCAATATTACTCTGCAAAACAATCTAATGGTAACCAACAACATCATGTTTGCTGTTCGTGATTTTGCTCCAGATACCCATATAGTTAAACTAGGTACTATGGGTGAATATGGGACACCTAATATTGATATTGAAGAAGGTTGGCTGGATATTGAGCACAATGGCCGTAAAGACAAGTTTCTTTTTCCCAGACAAGCAAGTTCTATGTATCACTCAACCAAGATCATGGATACTGATTTGCTATGGTTCGGCGTACGCATGTGGGGACTTAAAGTCACTGATTTGATGCAAGGTCCAGTTTATGGCATCGAAACAGATGAATCCCAAATAGATGATCGTCTAGATACCATCTTCAACTATGATGAACTCTTCGGTACAGTGCTCAATCGTTTTATTACTCAGGCAATTGTTGGCTACCCTCTTACTGTTTATGGTAAAGGCGGGCAAACCAGAGGCTATCTTAATATTAGAGATACCCTGCAATGTGTTGAAAAATCTGCAGAAAACCCTCCTGAAGCGGGGCAGCTTAATATCTTTAATCAGATAATGGAAACCTTCAGTGTCAACGAACTGGCTGAAAAAGTACAGAAAATAGGAAATAAACTGGGCTACAACGTTGTGATTAAGCAAATAGATAACCCAAGAAAAGAAGCAGAAGAGCACTACTATAACCCTAAATATCAAGGGTTGAAGGATTTGGGGGTTGAGCCACATTACCTGACAGATGAAAGCCTGGAGGCCATGTTAAAAAAAGTGGCTGCTCATAAAGATAATATTCGTAATGATGTTATTTTTAGAGG
>JAAGZM010000812.1 GCA_024206355.1 Gammaproteobacteria bacterium
AATAATATTCTAGGTGAAGATGGATCAAGCAGAATAACGAGAGATGCATCAGAAGTAGTGAGAATCGAAAGAATTATCAAAGGTGTGATCAACTTCAATGCCACAAGGGGTGATAGTATTATCGTTGATGCTTTCGATTTTCCATTAGTAGCTGCAATCCCTGAACCCGCACCTTTAGAATTCTATGAAGAAGACTTATTTAAAATTTTATTGAAACCAGCTGTTGTTTTAATCGGTGTACTTCTATTGATTTTCATGGTTTTTAAACCTATGATCAGTAAATTAACCACCGGAACAATGACATTAGAATCAGGAATAAACCCTAACCTTGTACCTGACCAACTGTCATTAGGTGGTGATATGGGAGGATTGTCATTACCACCTCCTGGAAGAAAATCAATGGCACAAGTAGATAGAGCTCGAAGTGCAGTAGGAGATGATCCTGCTATGGTTGCGCAAGTTGTGAAGAATTGGATGGAATCAGATGACCAATGAGCTAGCTGAAGTAACTGAAGAAACCCCTGCTAATACACCAAGTAATCTCACAGGTGCAGAGAAGTCAGCTGTATTGCTGATGAGTCTTGGTGAGGATGATGCTGCCCAAGTTTTAAAGCATATGGGCCCGAAAGAAGTTAAGAAAATCGGCATGGCAATGGCTGAGCTTACTAATGTGCAAAGAGAAACAGTGATAAAAGTACTAGACGGCTTTTTGGATGTTGTTGAAGATCAGACGGGTATTGGTATTGGTTCTGAAGATTATATTCGAAACACATTAAGAGCAGCCTTAGGGGACAGAGCTGACTCAATGGTTGATAGCATCTTATTGGGTGCTAATACCAAAGGTCTTGATACACTTAAGTGGATGGATGCAAAAAGTGTTGCTGACGTTATTCAATATGAACATCCTCAGATACAAAGTATTGTACTAGCTTATCTTGATTCTGATCATGCAGCTGAAATACTCTCTTATTTACCTGAAAAGAATCGCCTTGATTTAACGCTAAGAATTTGTGCACTAGATTCAGTGCAGCCTGCGGCTTTGCAGGAGCTAAACGATATCATGGAAGCTCAGTTCAGTGGAGCAGCAGGATCAAAAGCTGCCAATATTGGTGGCATTAAAACCGCAGCTGACATTATGAACTTCCTTGATACAGCAGTTGAAAGTCATTTGATTGAGTCTGTTAAAGAAGTCGATGAAGATCTCGGACAAAATATACAAGATCTCATGTTTGTATTCGATAACTTAATCGATGTAGATGATCGCGGAATTCAAACATTACTAAGAGAAATTAGCACGGATACCCTTATTCTATCACTTAAAGGCGCCGACAATGACGTTGGTGATAAAATTTTTAAGAATATGTCAAAACGAGCAGCAGAATTGATGAAAGATGACCTTGATGCAATGGGCCCTGTTAAACTTAGTGATGTAGAATCTGCACAGAAAGAAATATTAACAGTTGCTAGACGATTAGCAGAATCCGGTGAAATAACCTTAGGCGGATCGGGTGAGGAAATGGTCTAAGATGAGTCCTAATAAGGGTAGTAGCATAATATCAGCTGACAAGGTGACAAGTTTTGATGTATGGAAGCCCCCTGAAGTTACAGGCCAATCAGTCAATTCAGATCAGATCGATGCAAGGAAATCAGCTAAAGGTTCCTCAACTGTAAAAACACCTGTCACTGCACAAGAATTCGAAGAAATTCGTAAAGCAGCGTACCAGGAAGGCTTAGAGAAAGGCTTGGAAAATGGGCGCAAAGAAGCACAAATTGAACAGCAGAATATAACTGATAGCCTAAATACAATACTCAATCAATGTCACAAGTTAGCCAGTAACTTTGATGAAAAGGTCTGTGAAGACTTAGTCACAATGACAATTTCCATTGCTAAGCAAGTTATTCGCAGGGAATTAAGTGTTAACCCTGAACAAATAATGGGAGTAATCAGAGAATCGATTAACTGTTTGCCGCCATCAACTGAAAAGCTTGTATTGAAACTTCACCCTGAAGATGCCACTTTAGTAAGAGAGATTTATCAATTAAATGAAGAACTGGAAAGATCTTGGAAAATATTTGAAGATCCAGGTATGCAAAGAGGCGGTTGTATCATTAACTCAGAATCTTCCGTAATAAACGCAGATTTAGATAATAGAATAGCAACAATAGTTACCAAGTTGTTGGGCGGCGAACGCGGCGATGATTGAATTAGCTGACAAATTATCAGCTCGCTTAGCTGTCTATCAAAAACGTCTAGAAACACCTATCAACATAAAAGTTGAAGGCAAATTGGTTCGAATGATCGGGCTAACACTTGAGGCTGTAGGAATTCAAGTTCCGGTTGGCACTCGTTGCAAGATCTCGACACAGGATGGTGGATATGAAAAAGCTGAAGTTGTAGGTTTTTCCGGCAATAGCTTGTTTTTGATGGCAACTGGAGATATTCATGGTATAAGCCCTGGAGCAAAAGTTATCCCTACAGGGCAAACTGCCTCGGTAAAAATAAGTGATGCTCTTCTCGGTAGGATTCTTGATGGAGAAGGTGAACCTATTGATGGTAAGGGTCCAATTTTAGATAGTAAAAAAACGACAATAATTGGCCGACCAATTAATCCTCTACAACGCCATCCAATTTCCGAGCCCCTTGATGTGGGTGTTCGTAGTATTAATTCACTATTTACGGTTGGTCGTGGTCAACGAATGGGCTTATTTGCAGGCTCTGGTGTTGGTAAAAGTGTCTTATTAGGTATGATGACCCGCTTTACTGAAGCTGATGTGATTGTGGTTGGTTTAATAGGTGAACGTGGTCGAGAAGTAAAAGAATTTATTGAAAATATTTTAGGCCCTGAGGGATTGTCTCGTTCCGTTGTGGTTGCAGTGCCAGCCGATCATTCTCCTCTTATGCGGCTTAATGGTGCAATGGTGGCAACGAGAATTGCAGAGTATTTCCGTGATAAAGGACAAAATATACTATTACTCATGGATTCACTGACAAGATTTTGCCAAGCTCAAAGAGAACTCGCTTTGGCAATTGGAGAACCACCTGCGACGAAAGGTTATCCGCCTTCAGTTTTCGCAAAACTTCCTAAATTAGTTGAACGAGCTGGAAATGCAGATAAAGGTGAGGGCTCCATTACTGCTTTTTATACAGTACTGACAGAAGGTGATGATAACCAGGACCCAATTGCCGATGCAGCACGGGCGATCCTTGATGGACACATTGTTTTATCTCGTCATATAGCCGAATCAGGGCAGTATCCAGCTGTTGATATAGAGCAGTCAATAAGTAGAGTCATGCCGCAAATTACCGATGAAGGACAGCAGATGTCAATCACTGCTTTTAAACAAATCTACAGCACCTATCAACAAAATAGAGATTTAATCAGTGTTGGTGCTTATCAGGAAGGTTCTGATCCATATATTGATGAGTCAATTGAAATGATACCTCAAATGCAAGATTTTTTGCGTCAAGGTATGAATGAAAAAGTAACATTTAACAATAGTATTGATGAGCTTGGCCAATTAATGACACAAACTGAATAATTGTACTATACTTTCTTTAAGTCACAAATTTAAAGACACTATTAGATTTGGGTTTACTTAGGAGTTAAGGGTTGAACGTGAAGAAAAAATCATCAAGGCTAAAACCTGTGGAGAAGCTTGCGGAAGATAAAGCAGAATCTGCTGCTGCCGACATGGTCTATGCCCGAAATACTCATCAGTCCCATGAACAAAAACTCAACGAGTTGATTAGTTATCGGGTTGACTATATCGAGCAATTTCAAAACCGAGGCAAAAATGGTATGCAAGCCTCACAAGTTCAACAATATCAACTATTTATAAATCAGTTAGATGTAGCAATACAGCAGCAAAAAGTAACGGTAAACCAAGCCGGAGACGTTTTAAATAATCGTCAAAACCAATGGCGAGATAAACACTCTCATAAGAGAGCACTGAATAAAGTTGTTAATCGCTTTCGCAAAGAAGAAAATAAAGCAGCAGATATGGTTGAACAAGCAGATCTTGATGCACACAATACTAGACAACACAATTTGAGTAAAAGTAGATAAGGGTTTTATAAATTTTCCAGTATATCAACACCTTCGTTAGCAAGTATTTCAACCAACTTCATAATCGGCAATCCTATCAAGGCATTGGGATCTTCACTCTCAATCGAATGAAATAAAGCCGCTCCTAAACCTTCACTTCGAAAGCTACCAGCGCACTGATAAGGTTTTTCCTTATAGAGATACTTATTAATCTGAGACTGATTCAACTGACGAAATTGAACCAAAGTAATATCTTGAACATACTGAATATTCTGAGTTTGGGAATTGTATAAACACAAGCCAGTTAGAAATTGCACAGATTCACCAGAGAAAGCGGTAAGTTGTTTGACTGCATTTTCATGAACATGAGGTTTACCTAAGATAGTTTTACTATGAACGGCAACTTGGTCTGAACTGATAATAAGCGCTTCTGGAAACTGTTTAGCAACTTCCTTTGCCTTTGCAATAGAAAGACGCTCAACAAGCTGCTCTGGTGTTTCATCAGATCTTTGACTCTCGTCAATATTTGGAGAACAACAGGTAAATTCAAGGCATAGGTTTTCAAGTAAAGATTTGCGAAAAGGTGAACTTGAACCCAGTACTATTTTCACTCTGACTTCTCCGGTAGATGTTTGACATAGATATCTCTTTTAGGGAAGGGTATTTCAATACCAGAATCAATAAATGCTTTGTAGACAGACTCGTTGACACTATCGATTGTTCTTCCACGAAGTACGGGTTGACGTATCCAGCAGAGTAATTCAAAAAGTAAGCCTGAATCACCAAAGGTTCTAAATCGTACTCTTGGTTCGGGGATCTTAACAATAGTAGCATTCTCATTAGCTGTTTTTAACAGTAGTTCACGTACCTGATCAATATCAGAGCCGTAAGCAACGGATACTTTAATGCGAATACGTGTTTGGCTATTCTTGCCACCCGTCTCATTGACTATTTTGGAGTTACCCATAATAGCATTTGGAATAGTTATTTCTATGTCATCTCGAGTTAATATTCTTGTACTACGAATTCCAATATGAGTAACTTCTCCTCGTTCACCTGTTTCTAGGATAATGAAATGGCCAAGGCTATAAGGGGAATCTGCAAGAATGAAAACACCCGCAAATAAATTAGCTAAGGTATCCTTTGCCGCAAAACTGAGTGCTAAACCAATAATACCAGCAGAAGCAATCCAGGCTGATACATTGATATCCCAAGAGATAAATACAAAATAGGTAGCTAAGCCGATGATGATTAACATCGCTAGATTATTGAATAACGGTAGAGTATTAAGTTGAACCATATGAAAGCGATTAACTTGACTGCTCATACCGGTTAAAGAAATCCGAGTAAACCTTAATGCGAAAGTCATCCAATAGGCGATAACCATGGTCCATAGCATCGATATTGTAAACAAAGTAAAAGCATCACCAATATTGATCAAATAGACAGCTCTACCTACGCCTAACATCACTATGCTTGCAATGACAGGAGCATGAAAAAGTTCAACGAAGCGATCATCAAATTCATTTTTTGTACTTTTCGCAATACCTTTCAATATTCTGGTGAGGATTAAATCAGCAGCTTTTGCCAAAAGATAGGACAGAAAAAGTACTACCGCTGCTTGAAGGTAGGTATTAGGTGCTAAAATATTCAGCCATTCTTTTATTTGTTCGAGGAAAATATCCATGGTGAACTCTTTATTCAAGTTATCTAAAAAATATTAACTGTAAATTAACGTAACTACTGCTGTGAAACAACCAAAATCATAAGAA
>JAAGZM010000813.1 GCA_024206355.1 Gammaproteobacteria bacterium
GGCCTTAACTGCGATGGGCGCCTTGATTTGGCACATTTTCCCGACGCAGCTGAATGACTCGGAATTAATCAGAGACTCCAAAAGTTAAACCCTGCCAAAACCTGACATTTTTTGTCAACCCTTTACACTTTTGTCAACAAACGAAAGGGAAGACAGACTTTCCAGCACTCAACTGACCACACAAGCTGTTGATTATTAACACTTAATTTATTTTCAGCCCCGTTGGCATCAGCATTGCATCCTATCAATCATGAAACGGCAAGAGTCGATTTCTAGTCGAACATTTTAAACCCAACAACAGATAGGAAACTTAAACATGAAAAAGCAACAATCAGGTTTTACATTAATCGAACTGATGATCGTAGTCGCGATAATCGGTATTCTCGCAGCGATCGCTTTGCCTGCTTACCAGGATTACACGAAGCGAGCGCGCTATTCTGAAATTATCAATATGTCCAATGCCGTTAAAACAGCGGTTGAGATATGCGCTCAAGAAGCGGGCAATATTTTGACA
>JAAGZM010000814.1 GCA_024206355.1 Gammaproteobacteria bacterium
CAGTTCAAGATATCACAGCTATTGCACTAAATAATATGCCGCCTAAGTACATTTGTAGTTTCATTGAAAAGCAATATCCTCGTCAGAACTTGATTGACGAAGTTAATGATCTGAAAAAGTACGCTCGTAGGCAGCTAATTAAGGCGATTAAGAAAGTGAATACAAATCCTCACGAGTAATTAAACCTAGGATCCTCAGTTGACCGGCTCTGAATTATGGTTATGTACTTCAAAACAGCAACTTACAAAAGGATTAGTATTCATCTATTGAGTGAGTTTGCCTACGCATTTGATTGCATGTTTTTTAGAGATATTCAGCTGACTTTAAAGTAAAGGACAGTTTTGAATCCTTGTGCATTTCATTAAATATTTTATTGGCACTTTCATTGTCTAGTTGAATATGAGTTGCACTAAGCTGCTGAAGATTCCATGTTGGATCAACACTTATCCACTTATCTTTTATGATCACCTCGCTCCATACATGACCACCAAACCCTTGAATTCCATCACCAAGATACACTAACCCCTTTACTTCTCTAGCTGGGATAGACACAGCCCTTGCAAGAGCTATGAATAATTCTGTATGTTCAGTACAATCACCCTTGCGCTGTTCTAGAATCATCGCAACTGACATAGGGCGTATTACCGGAGTATCCTTGATGTAGCTAGAAACAAAGCTTAATAACTTTGATACTTTTTCCTCGACAGTAGTACTCTTGCCAATAATATTATAGGCTAAGGCAATAGTCAGATCGTCAACTTCTGGGTTAAGAATAAAAGCGGTTATATCTGAATTTTTAATATACTTTGGTGAATTGGATTTTTTAAGGTGTAGTATTCCATTTGCATCGAGAATTTGCCGACTATCATTAATAATATCGGAATGACTAAATGGGCTTTGTAGAATAAGCGAAGTTAACTGAACGGCGTTTCCCAGAGGCTTATCTACCCGTATAATTTGCGATTGATAATAATCAGCAACGCTGTTGTCAGAAAGTGCTAGTTCTTTTGTTGAAAGCTGTTGCTCAACCTGCTGCCCTACTGCATATTTTTCAGGAGTACCTGTAATATTGAGTTTTACGGTACCCGTCCAACTTTTGCCTTCTTCACGAAACTCAACATTCAGCTCACCTCCTAGTAAGTTATTATCAAATAAAGTGTAGGTCACAGGTTTCAGTGCTAATTCACTAAGATCAAAACGTTGTGCAACTAAAGTTTCACCAATATCAGGCTGTTCATTAGCCCAATGCATTAATGCTAGATGATCCGCCAAAGAATATTCGTTTAGTGCAAAACTGATATTAGTCAGCTTGTTATCTATTTGTTTAGTCCCTGATAAAACATTCTCGATTCTACTCAGCTGAGTTTGCTCAAGGTAGTCATCTTGTTGTCGATGATATGAAAGGGAGATTAACGAACCTGTGTCTTTATCTTCAAATTGAAAGACTTCTTTTTCTACAAAAGTAACAAACTCACCACGGTTAGTGGTACTGACTCTAGTTAATTGTTTGATCTGAAAAATATTGTTGTCTAATTGATCATAATTAACCTGAACATAACCAACTTTTTCGCCTTTCCAAAGCAGCTTATACCAGAACTCTTTCCCATCTAACCAGTACCGGCTCCAAGGTGAATATAGGTTATAAAGATAACTTCCAGATAGGATCAGGCTGACTAAAAGCAGCGGGGACCATTTAACAATGAAGTGACGCAAATAATACTCTTATTAACTAATTATTTTTCTTTTCTTTTTTGGCGACTAACTGTTCTATTTTCTCTTTTAGCACTCGGCCGACTGCTCCCAGACCGAGTTGTTGCTCGTCTTGTTGAAGTTGCTCGTCTTGTTGAAGTTGCTCTTCTTGTTGAAGTTGCTCTTCTATCAGCAGTATTAGTTGAATGCCCACTATTTGCTAAATTGTGCTGGTTTTGTCGAACACGATAAGCATAAGCATGCTGATTTTCTCTGAAAGGCCAACGAAC
>JAAGZM010000815.1 GCA_024206355.1 Gammaproteobacteria bacterium
ATATATATTTGTTGTGAAGACATATGCGAGCTTGGTCTAGTTGGTTATGACGACTGCTTAACACGCAGTAGGTCCCGAGTTCGATTCTCGGAGCTCGTATTTTTTTTGTGTGTATGTTATGTATGTTATGTGTGTGTATGTATAATGTATACTGCACACAAAAAAGAAAAGTATGTGCTCTGTGAAATTACACGCATGAAGAAATGATATGTATGCATGTGATAAACAAATGAAACATGTGATTATATAAATTTATGTGTGTGTGTGTGTGTGTGTGATACGAAAAAAAGAGATATTCCTCGTTCGGGAATCGAACCCGGGTCGCCAGGGTGAAAACCTGGTATCCTGACCATCTAGACTAACGAGGAGTGTTTGATATGTTGTGTTTGTGAGTGAACAAAACACAAAAACAAAAAAATGAATGTGAGGCTAGAGGGATTTGAACCCCCAGTCTTCGGGTCTGGAATCCGACGCGTTAACCGTTGCGCCATAGCCTCTTACTTTTTTTGTTGATATATATATATATGTCATGCACAAAACAAAAGGGTGTGA
>JAAGZM010000119.1 GCA_024206355.1 Gammaproteobacteria bacterium
AAATCTCACCGCCTCAGTTAACTCGCTGGGCATATTCCATGATTCCATTAACAAGGCACCAACTTCGACGTGAGATATACCTAATAAGTATCGTTCAATATCTACCACAGGAATATGAGGGTTCATAGCGACATAGCTGTTAATTAGATAAAACTGTGGTGGAAACAAATGACCTAACAGCAGTTGACCAAAATTATGCAGTAAACCGGATAGATAAACCAAGCCTCTTTGTGGTCTATTTTTGCCACTAATAAAGCTGCAAAGCTTTTCTGATAGAGTTGCGCAATAGACAGACTGCCTCCAATAAGCTTGTAAGCCTATAGGTCCGTCAGTAGGCACATAAAGTGATTTTCCTACAGAGATACCCAGTACTAGATTTAGAACAAGATCAAACCCCAACACTCTACTAATTGCAGTCTCAATAGAATTAATTTTACCTTGATAACCATAATAAGGTGAATTTGCCCAACTGATTACTTGCGCTGATAAACTAGGATCTTGCGAAACTATCTTACTAAGTTCTGAAGCTCCTGCTTTTGGATCAACTCTTAAGCGCATAACTTCTTGTGCAATAACTGGCATCGCTGGCAAATCAAGTGTTTCTTGAACGCGTTGCTGTATTCTCAACGGAGTAATTGATTTTAAGTTGGACGTTTCAGATTCATCGTTACGAACAATACTTTGAAGTTTCTCAGCAGAACATGAAAATTCACCTAAAGTAGCACTTTCATTCAGGCCTCTGAAATCTTCTCCTGATAAACGTAGATAACTACCTTTAATACCAGCATCAATATAGATAACATCAGAATTGAGCACAGCTTTATCAGCAACTATTTCAATGTTTTGGATCGCAGGAACTGGTATTCTACTTTCAGCTTCACAGCCTACTATTAGTGTTTGATAATTTGCTACAATATTGATCGAGTTACCATAAATCGTATTTAGACTTGCAAAATCTAACAAATCTTCAGCTCTTAGTATGAGCATACGTTTTTGACCGAGTGATTCTATGACAATCCCTCTGACTAACTCATGAAGAGGAATTTTAAGTTGCTTTGCATCTTCGTAGAAAGAAGAGCATTGTTCAGACTCTAATAGTTCATACTGTATTCCATTACTTTCTAGTAAAGCTTCAATCACTTCTGGTAGCGACATTGACTTCTCCGAGTTACATTACCCCATTTAACTTTAGCCTATAAACTAACAAATACTAGTCTAGAGCCTAAATAAAAAGTAATTTAAATGTTGTAAAAGGGGTTTTAACTTAAAAGTGTTGTTTAAGAAGCTTTTGCTACAGATTTCACAATTTCCCAAGCTGGTCGACGACCATGCTTCTGGTAAATTTTAATAAATGATGAACGAACGAGATCGCCAAGGCATAAAGCAACAATCTCAGGATCTATTTCCAACGCACATTCTAGTGCATAGGTACTCAGAACCTGATCATCACGTGCGATTAGCTCATAAATTTTGGCATGTTGTTCGCCAAATTCTGATTTTAGTTTTACGATTGTTAATAGAAGATGTTGTTGCATGAAGAGTAAGACCTTTATTTGCTGAAAATGTTCCGTAATAATTAATCAAAATTAAAAACTAATAATAATGTTAACCGCCTAACAGCCAAATCTATCTTAAAAATTTAAACTCTAATAATTCTTTGCACTAAAACAATGAAGGCCTAACTATTATTTATAAAACGACAGTTAGACCTTCACATCATATGGCGCGCCCGGAGCGATTCGAACGCCCGACCGCCTGGTTCGTAGCCAGGTACTCTATCCAGCTGAGCTACGGGCGCGAAGCGTGCGCATTCTCAATGATGGAGCAGCTATTGTCAAGTCCTTTTCGACGAGTCCTTTTAGACGAGAAGAAAAATCTTGTATAGTATTTGAGAGAAATGTATTATTTTAAAATATAGAGTATGGAAAACATGAAGAGAATTAGTATTAATTAGGTCTTTGCAAGTTTCTATAAAGAGCTTTATTCGGCCTATATACATGATATTTTCTAAAATAAGCTGTTACTTAATCAGTTATGTACAGAAGTATCCTGATTGATACTATAACTACTGTAATTTAGGAGGAAGTTTATGCGATTATCAGAATTGCCACGAAATCGTGAAGGTGGAATAATTCAGATTTCTGATACTGATAGTATCTTAAATGCGGCAACTATTATGACCGAATCAAAGATAGGTGCGCTGCTTGTTCAAAATGAAGAAGGTGCTATTGTCGGTATTCTCTCTGAAAGAGATATTGTGCGAGGAATGCGGGGCCATAGTGCAGATTTGAACGGGATTGCAGTAAAAGAGTTGATGACCAAAATGTTAATTCGATGCTCACCAGACGACACCGTAAATAGCGCACTAGGCATGATGACTAATAGGCGAATCCGCCATTTACCCGTATTCGATGGTGATGAGCTGGTTGGCTTTGTCAGTATAGGTGATTTGGTGAAATCTAAAATAGAAGAAGTACAAGCAGAGGCAGAAGCTATGCGTCAGTACATCGCCTCCTGAGACAGAAATTTTAAATCAATTTAAGGAAATTTTCAGCAATCATACAACGAGCACTACCGCCACCAATATATTCAATCGTTGGTATTGGGCAAACTAAGAGGCTGCCATTTTTCTCAAGAATAGAAATTTGTGGTGCAGTAAAGCCTTTATAGGCTGATTCAGACAAGACAATAACAGGCTGTGATCGACTATCACGCAACTGTAAAATATTACCGCAAAAGCTTTCTGTCATCTGTTGTTCTGAGATATGAATAACATGGCTGACAATACTTTGTAATTTCTCAATGGCTGACTTTGAAGAAGAATGGTTAATTAATACCTCATCAGTTATCACTGCAAAATCTTCACCACAGGACATAAGAACATTAGTGTGGTAGATAGCGGTCCCTTCTTGGCTGCTGGTTGCAAACGAGAATAGATCATAGTCATATTTTGTAGAAAAATACTCAAGTGATTCTATATGGCAACGCTCCGAGAGAGCAGCAAAAACAGTGCCTGATGGGTGATGAAAGATCAATGAACCAGTTCCTTCAAGTGCTGTTAAATTTTTATCCCTAAGATCGGTGGTTCCACTTATTTGATAATTGTGTTCAGTAAGAAGCGATTTTAATTCTGTATATTGAACTTCAGCTTGTCGATTAGCCGTTTTCATTGGATAAATGAAAATTTGTCCATCTGCTCTAGTAGAAAACCAATTATTAGGAAAAATTGCATCTGGTAATACTTCGGATGTTTGTGGTTTATCAAGGACAAGTATTTCCAAGTTAGATTTGTCCAATAAATTTACAATCTGTTCAAATTCATGCATCGCTTTATTGGCGATTGATTTAGCTTCATTGACTGAAGAAGGCTTATGCTGAAAAATATTGTCAACTCCAGTCTGCTCATTGAAACCAAAGTCATGAGGCC
>JAAGZM010000120.1 GCA_024206355.1 Gammaproteobacteria bacterium
ATGGTGCCCAGGGCCGGAATCGAACCGGCACGGTGTTACCACCGAGGGATTTTAAGTCCCTTGCGTCTACCAATTTCGCCACCTGGGCAAGTGACTTGTTACTTCTTAAAACTCTGCTCTTTCTTAGCTTTGCAATCGCAAGTCCATTGCGGTCGTTCCCGGACATCCTGTCCTCCACGACACTAGTGCATCCTGCACGTCGTCTACCAATTTCGCCACCTGGGCAAGTGACTGTTTAAAGCAGGGCGCGACTTTATCATGGAATAAACACTATTGGCAATTGCTTTAGACCAGATATTGAAAGTTTTTTAAAGAAGTCTAATCCCAGTTCAATCCACCTGCTTGATATTCAGTTACACGTGTCTCAAAGAAGTTCTTTTCTTTGCGAATATTCGCCTGTTCATCTAGCCATGGGAATGCACATTTTGCTTTAGGGAATGGTTGCTCTAGACCTAATTGCTGTGCCCTTCTGTTAGCAATGAATCGAAATTGTTCAACATGTTCTTCTGCAGAATATCCTAGAATTGGGTTTTGAAGAACATAACGAGCATAGCCTGTTTCTGCTGCTTCTGCTTCATCCCACATTTCACGAATTGCTTTCATATCAAGCGTAATATTATTTTCCATAATGATTTGCTGTACAACACGGATACCAAAACCAGCATGCATGATTTCGTCACGCATAATATATTGAAGCTGCTCGGCAGTTCCTTTCATCAGTCCACGTCGCTGTAGAGCAAAGATAGGACTGAAGCCATTATAGAACCAGCAACCTTCAAAAATAGCTGCAAAAAAGATATAAGCCATAACAAAATTATTGAGTTCGTCAGGATCGGTTAAATCAATATCCGCTCTTAATATTGAATTAATTCGTCGGTTAGCAATTTGGATCTTTTTATTGATAGCAGGAACCACACGGTAGCGGTTGTAAATTTCCCCCTGATCAAGGCCAATTGTTTCAATACAGTGTTGATAAGTCCAAGTATGTAATGCTTCTTCATAAACCTGACGTGCTTGATAAATTTGTAACTCGGGAGCAGTCATTTTTTCCATTACAGCTAATCCGATATTGCGCATTGCAAGTACATCGGATGTTGTTAGGTAAGAGAGTACATTTTCGTAAACATGACGCTCATTATCAGATAACTTATGCTTATAATCATAAATATCTGGAGTCATATTAATATCGAGTGGAGTCCAGTGATTTTTATTGGCATTAAGGAAATATTCCCAAGCCCACGGATATTTAAATGGTGCCAATTGATTAACATCAGTCAAGCCATTAACAACACGCTTATCTTCAGCTCTAACAGGCTCTACTGATGTTGGATCAAATTCTTCTTCTAATTTATCAGTAACAGTTTCTGCTGCTATCTCTGATGACTCAGACACTGGTTCTTCAGTAGCTGGGCTAGTTGTCTCACTCGGAGCAACATTAGCTTGTACATTTTCATTAATAGACGCTTCAGCTTGTTCTATTTCTTGTGGTATTTGTTGCTTTGTAAACTGTGGCTTTACTGAATTTTCATTAGCTGACTTTGGCTTATTTAAACTATCAGAAAATGTATCCCAATTTAACATGTTTTTTCCCCTGAGAACGGCGCTATTAATACACTTTTAATACGCAAGACTTTTATAAATAGTGCGTTATTTAGTATTGATTTCATTCCTTGCTTTAAGACAAGCAAATACTACATCTTGTAGTGTTTTTCGTCAAGCAGCACTACAGGTGCTAATTGCATTTGTATTGGTTATTTTGCAAGCAGGTTTTGAAAGCAAGAATTATTGAGGTAATTATAGAGTTCTAACCGCCATCAAGTAAAGGGGTGTTTGCTAAATAAATGACAGTTTCTTTTAACCTTTTTTAATATCAATAACTTAGGTAGAAAATCTTTTTTTTGTATCAGCTAACTAAGTTAAGATACCACCATCAACAGGCAATGAAACTCCAGTCACGTAACTTGCTGCATCTGAGGCTAAGTATAGAAATGCTGGGGCAATTTCAGCTGGTTGTGCAACTCTGTGCATGGGGATCATCGGCAGGATACTATTGAGTATCGCTTCGTTTTGAGTCAGGGCAGATGCAAACTTTGTTTCTGTTAAACCAGGAAGCACAGCATTCACTCTGATGTTATGCGGAGCGCATTCTTTAGCGAATGATTCTGTCATCGAAATTACGGCTGCTTTGGTAATAGAATAGATCCCCTGCATTGGACCTGCTTTTACACCATTGATCGATGCTGTATTGATGATGCAACCTCCGCCAGTCTCCCTCATCAGTTGGCCAGCCAATTGACTCATTTGAAAATAACCTTGAATATTCACTTCAATAGTTTTCTTTAACGCACCTTCATCCGTATCAAGAATATGACCAAAATATGGATTTGCAGCAGCATTGTTCACTAAAATATCCAAGGCACCAAACTTTTGTTTTATTGAAGCCATCATTTGACTCACTGCTTCTGTGTCGCCAATATGACAAGCAATAGCTTTTGCCTTGCCACCTTTATCGTTAATCGCTTCAGCAACCGCTTGAACCGACTCCTGCCTTCGACTCGAAACAATAACCTCAGCACCAAAGACTGCAAACAAATGAGCAACAGCCTCCCCTATTCCTCTACTTGCCCCAGTAATTAGTGCAACCTTCCCAGTTAGGTCAAAAACCTCGGAAGAGGAAATTTTATCTAGCATCTGTTCATATTCTGTTGCTTGCATAGTATTTTCGCCTTCATTGTTTAAGTTGTAAATAGGTTATTGCAATATCAGCAACCTGCGTAGCATATTGGTCAACCGTTATCTTCCTTTTCTTATATTTACCATGCTTCAAATACCAATCTTGTAACATTGACTTAATAAGAGGAGCTATCAAATTGGTTTCAACTTTTCTGAAATTACCAGCTATTATTCCGTTATTAATCACCGTAGTGATTTTATTTTCCACCGATAATTCTGATTTGATTGCAATCGTTTTAAAATCAACAGATAAATTTTTGGTTTCCATGTATGCAAAATAAAACCACGGTTGCATCAGTTCACTTAAATAAATATGAGCATGAATGAGAGCGACTAACTTATCATCATCTGCCAGTTCATCGTTAACTAATATAGCAATCTGTTGCTCACAATAATTGTTTAAAAATGAGTAGATGATCTCTGCCAAATCATCCTTACTTTGGATATAAGCGTAAAGCCCCCCCATGCTCATTTCAGTTATCTTACATAACTGTCTAAGTGTCATTGCTTGAAAACCAACTTCATTAGCAAGTACAAAGGTGGCTTCAATAATACGTTGTAATTTATTAACAGCTATACGCTGATTTCGAATACTAAATTGATCTTTATGCTGTGAAAACAGTTCTGTGTAAAGCTGTTTAGGATTTTGCTGTACAACTTTGCAGAAATACTCGAATGATATTTTTTTTTGCCACTTATTCGATATTAAATCAGACATCGATATAATCTTTCCCATAGGGATATATGCTCCCAATGACTTAGTTTGTATTTGACAATAATAAATAATTCATCTTTCAATGTCAATATCGAGCGAGCGCTCGATTTATTTATTATTTAGCGTTACGGTACCTTATAATAACTTAATTAAAATCAAAGATAAGAGCAAGGATCTATTATCCTAGAATCCTCAGTTGGACGTGTTGGCTAAATACGGTAATAAACAGCAGAAGGCACAGTGGTTATAGGTACAGTGGTTAGAGCCTCTATTATTAGTTATTTATATGTAATGCTTACCTTGCCAAAGATCTTTCTCAATCAATTTTTTATCGATCATATCGACGATTGCGAAATTTTTTAATCCACCCCATTTTGGCGCTAATAGCAGCTCAATAGGTGATTCACTTATAAAACGCTCAATAATAATATCAGGTCGCAGCAAAGCGATAAAATCAGTCATTAAATCGATATATTCATCAATTGAAAAAAGCTTAAACATCTCCGGTGTATTTTTAAGCTGATAAGCCATCATTGTATTTTTAATGATCTGTAACTGATGTAACTTTAATGTACTTATAGGTAATTTCGATAAAGCACTCGCATGATTTAGGATCTCTTCCCTACTTTCACCTGGCAAACCAATAATCATATGGGCACCTAAATGCAAACCTTTATTAACTGCAAGCTCATATGCTTGCTCTGTATCTGCATAGCTATGACAGCGATTAATCAGCTCTAATGTTCTATTAATAGTGCTTTCAACACCAAATTCTAAAGAAATATAATAATTCTTTGATAACTCAGAAAGAAAGTTGATGATGTCTTCATTGATGCAATCAGGGCGAGTACCGATCACCATGCCGATAACGTCAGGATGACTGACAGCTTCAGTATAGAGTTCTTTTAGTAACTCGAAATCAGAATAAGTATTTGTATATGCTTGAAAATAAGCCATGTACTTTTGGCTTTTATATTTCTTAGAGAAGAAATCTATTCCTTCTTGTAACTGCTGAGCAATTGATTTTTGAGGTTTACAATAATCAGGATTAAAAGAATTATTATTGCAATAGGTACAACCGCCCACACCTTTTGTACCATCACGATTAGGGCAAGTAAAGCCGGTATCAAGAGAGATTTTTTGAACTCTCTGCTCAAAGTTAGATTTGATGAAAGTGGAATAATTATTATACCGTTTGTTCCCCTTATATTTCATCAAATCCATTATTTGTCCTATCTATTTGCCAATTAAATTTGCAACATATTTTATAGATTGAGCAACGACAATCTGAATTACTGAGTTAGTAAATAGAGCGCGAACTCAGTCAGTTGATCTATCGTTAAGCATCTGCTGTGCTTTCTCAATGCGCTGCTTAATCATATTATTTATTGCTGAATCAGGTTGCGTAATGTTAAGCAATTTAGTCCATTCATCAATGGCTCTTTTATACATACCAAACTGATAAGAACTCAAGCCAATGAGTAACATTGCATCCTGATTTTCTGGCTCCTCTTTTAGAACTTCAGTCAACAATTGGCGGGAATAGAATAAATCACGTTGCTCCTTTGAGCGAAAAAGAACTTGAACTAAATCAATTTTTAGATCTACATTAAGTGGTTCAAGCTTCATTGCCATTCTCATCGCTGCACGTGCTTCATTTATCCTTCCATAGGTTGAGTTAAACATCGCTAAAGTGCGCCAAGAATTTGTATTTGAAGGAAGCAGTTCTACATTAGTACGCAAGGCTAAATATAAATTTGATAAAGCTTGCTGTGATTTTTCTGTTTGAACCTTTTCAGTTAATTTATCGATTGTTTCTGAATCATTATTAAGTGCTTTGGTAATATCAATTTGTAACTTTACCTGTTCATACGATCCTGAGAACTGGTAAGTAAAAAATGCTAACCCAGCAACAACAATAATCATGACTCCAGCTATAAACCATGAAGTATTAATTTTATCAGATTGACTAGCAACCTGCGTGAAATCAATGGATGTACTTGTATCTAATTGCAGTTCATCAGTCAGCGTTTGCCATTCATCTTCAGCCAAATCTTCACTTTGCAAACGTCTCGCTAATTCTTTTGTTCTATACTGAAAATCTTTTTTCAATTGATCCATTCGAACAACTAATGATTCCTTCACTTCCTGTAAAGCTTCTTTTTGGGATGTAAGTTGTGATGGTAATATAATTATAATCACTAAAATTACAAATAGAATAAATACCAGGATCATTGAGGATCCCCTTCTTTGCTAGATGAGTCATCTATAGCTTCTTTACCCCATTGTTCAAGAAGTTTCTTGCTAGACTCTGAAGCACCAGACACAGGCGTTATTGGCTTTTCTTTTTGGCGTGCAGATACAAATCTAAATATCAGAAATCCACCAACTAATAAGATAACAAAAGGACCGTACCATATTAACCAAGTCGAAGGTTTAACTGGAGGCCTATAACTAATAAAATCACCATATCTATCTTTCAAATAAGAAATAATTTCTTCATCCGTTAGATCAGCATTTATTTTTTCGTATACTTTATCCTTGATAGCCTCAGAAAGTGATGAATTAGAATCAGCAAGGTTATTATTTTGACATTTAGGACATCTTAATTCTTTGATCAATACATTAAATCGTTCTTCTTTTACCGAGTCAGTAAAAGGATAAACAATGATTGTGGCAACAGTAAAAGTACTAGTTGCAATAAATATTGTAATCAATAAAATTTTAGAAACTATCTTCATTATGAACCTTCAGAACTATTCGTAGGATATAACATGGGTTTAATTTTATTCAACCAAACAGCCTCTGATACAACACCTACATGACGATATATAATTTGATTATCACTATTGATTACAAATGTTTCTGGGGCACCATAAACACCAAGTTCAATTCCAAGGTAACCTTTACTATCAAATAAAATGATTTCATAAGGATTACCTAAATCGTTAATAAACTTTAAGCCATCTTTACGTTTATCTTGAAAATTTAGACCATATATTGTTATTGCATTCGCAGCATCAAGAGCCATTAAGTGCTTGTGCTCTTGATAACAAGAAGGACACCAACTAGCAAACACATTGATCAATGCTGGTCCTTTGATATCTTTATTAGTAACAATTTTATCTGCTGATAATAATAAAGTTGTTTCAAATTCAGGAATAGCTTTACCTATAAATTGAGACTCAAGTTTTGTCGGATCTTTGCCAAGGCCAGTAAATAATAAGACAATCATCGTAATAAATAATATTAAGGGTAGGAGAAAAACCAACTTTGGACCTTTTGTTGTGGTATTTTCTTCACTCATGACGATGTCTCCGTATTAATTTTCTGTCGTTTCTTTCGATAGCGTTTATCAAACATCGCAATTAATCCGCCTAAGCCCATGAGTAATCCACCTAACCAGAGAGTAGTTACATAAGGCTTGACATAAATTCTAACTGCCCAATCGTCGCTTTCAGGTAATTTTTCACCTAGTGCAATATACAAATCTTTGGTTAATGTCGCATCAATACCAGCTTCTGTCATCCACTGCCCAGAAGCATGATATTGTCTCTTTTCAGGATTTAATTGAGTAACTAACTTACCATCTTTGGTAACTGAGAAATGTCCTCGAATACCATCATAGTTTGATGCAGTGAAATCTTCTAGAGAATCAAATTTGAATGTATACTCGTCAACTTGTTGTTCATCAGTAATGCCAAGCCTGACTACTTTCTCAACAGACAAATGCGATGATAGAACAACACCAATTACTGCAATTGCTAATCCAACATGCGCAACATACATGCCGTAATGACTAGCAGAAACCTTCATAGGGCTAAATCCAGCTTTGCGTTTAGCTTTCTTTAACCAATCACTAGCTGTCATTGAAATAACCCAAACAGCTAAAAACACACCTATAAATATTTGTATTAAATCGAGGGAGCTACGTTGCCATTCTAAATAAATTTGTATCAAACCGAATAGGACTGCTACTGCAAGCCCTACTTTACTGCGGTTTAATACTTCCTTCATCGTAAATTGGCGCCAGTTTATTACTGGCCCAAGTCCTACTAAAAAGATTAGTGGAGCCATTAAAATCGTGAAGACCAAGTTGAAATAAGGAGGACCCACAGAAATTTTACCTAACTCAAATAACTCCGCTAAAATTGGCTGCAATGTACCAATAAGGATCATAACTGTCACAACCGCTAGAATAAGATTGTTAATTAAAAACAGAACTTCCCTCGATAACCATCCAAACCAACTAGTTACCGATACAGTTGAAGCACGTACCGCAAAAAGAGCTAATGACGAACCTACCACCACACCCAAAAAGACAAGAATATAAGTTCCACGAACTGGATCATTAGCAAACGCATGAACTGAAGTTAATACACCTGAACGTACTAAAAATGTGCCCAATAAGCTAAAACTGAAAGCTGCTATAGAAAGTAGTGTCGTCCATGCTTTAAAGACTCCACGCTTTTCAGTTGCGGCTAATGAGTGCAGCAGTGCCGTACCAATTAACCACGGCATAAAGGAAGCATTTTCAACCGGATCCCAAAACCACCAACCACCCCAGCCAAGCTCGTAATAAGCCCACCAGCTGCCCGTTGCTATTCCAAGGGTAAGAAACATCCAAGCAGCCTGTGTCCAAGGTCTAACCCATCGTGCCCAAAGTGTATCAATACGGCCTTCTAACAGTGCAGCTAAAGAAAACGCAAAGGCAACAGAAAAACCAACATATCCCATGTATAACAAGGGTGGATGAAAAACCATTCCCGGATCTTGTAATAATGGATTTAAATCACTGCCATCAATTGGATAAATTGGTAATAATCGATCAAAAGGATTAGATGTAAATAAAATAAAACTAATAAAACCAATAGTAACTGCACCCAAAATCGCTAGCACCCGCGCTCTCGTTAAAGCAGGTAATGATTTGCTAAACAGAGTGACTGAAAAAGTCCAAACACTGAGTATAAATGCCCAAAGTAATAAAGAGCCTTCATGTCCACCCCATGTTGCACCTAAACGATAAACCGTTGGCAATGAGCGATTAGAGTTTTGAGCTACATAGGCAATAGAAAAATCATTCGCATAAAAAGACCATGCAAGGGATACAAAAGCAATCGTAACAAATATGAATTGACCAATAGCTGCAGGCTTTGCAATAAGCACCAAACGCCAATGATTCGTATGAATACCAACCAGCGGAACTACGAATTGTATGACAGCTAATGCAAGGGCAAATGTTAGTGCTAAACTACCAATTTCTGGAATCATTCGACTGTTTACCTTATTGACTATCTGATTTACTAGTTCGAGCTTTCGCTTCGTCTTCAGCTTGTTTTATTGCATCGGCAACTTCTGGAGACATATAATTTTCATCATGTTTAGCTAATACTTCTGACGCAATAAAAATACCATCTTTGCCAAGCTTACCCATAGTTACAATACCCTGACCTTCACGGAATAAATCAGGCAAGATACCATTATATTTAACCGTTACATTACCGGCATTATCAGTTAAGTCAAACTGTACGTTCAGATCTTCAGCATTACGTTTAACACTACCCTCAACCACAAGCCCACCAAGTCTGATTAAGATGTCATAAGGTGCTTTATTCTCAACAATTTCTTTTGGTGAATAAAAAAGATTTATATTTTGTTGCATAGCAACTAGTCCTAATCCAATTGCAGCTCCTAATCCTAAAATGATTGTGATTACGAAGGTAAGACGTCTTTTCCTAAGGGGTTTCATTTACTTTCTCTTTGATAAAATATAGTGTTAAATTAGATTTCATTTTTATACTGTTGTTGACGATGCCTTCTACGTAACTGCGTAATTAATTTATTTCTTTGTAGTTTTAGAGAGATGAAAAGCCCTGCAAATACTACTGCTGCAATCCCGTAGCTCATCCATATATAGAATCCATAACCGCCCATGTGAATAAATTCTTGAAAACTCATAGATCAAGCTCCTCTTTTAACCATTTTTTTGAGTGCTCTCTACTCAACACTTCATTTCGCATTCTATACATCACAAGTGCGCTACAAAAAATGGTTACTGCTAAAAACATAAGTAAAAATGCGTTATACATTGAAGGATCCATTTTTGTAGATGAACTGGAAATCGTTGAACCTTGATGTAATGTATTCCACCACTGAACGCTATAATGAATAATCGGCACATTAATCACACCTACCATCGCAAGAACCCCAGCAGCACGATCGCCAACTTCTCTATCTTCAAATGCACCGTGTAAAGAAATAAATCCAAGGTAAACGAAGAGCAAGATAAGCTCAGAGGTTAATCTTGCATCCCAAACCCACCAGGTTCCCCACATGGGGCTACCCCATAATGAACCAGTAACTAGTGCTAAAAATGTGAGTGCCGCGCCAATAGGAGCAATACTAATTGCTGCCATATGAGCTAATTTAATACGCCAGATATAACCAACTGCTGCAGCTATAGCCATTCCCATATAAAACATCATCGAGCCAATAGCCGCTGGTACATGAATATACATGATCCGTACTGTACTACCTTGTTGATAATCATTCACAGAATTATATAAACCCTGATAAAGGCCAATAGCAAATAGTAATAAGCTTATAGTCCAAAACCAAGGCAACAGTTTTCCACTAATCTGATAAAACGATTTAGGTGAAGATAAAAGATGAAACCATCTCCAATTCATACAAACTCCAAAATAAAAATGCAGATAAGTTTCATCGAATAGAAACCTTAATCGCAGCTACTGATGCAAAAGGAACTAAAGACAAACTCCCTAGAAAATATGCACACATAAATAATAATTGTCCGTTATAATCTAAACCCATTGAAGCGGCAGATACTGCACTTGCTCCAAAAATTAATATTGGGATATAAAGGGGTAATACTAACAAACTCAATAACACTCCACCTTGACGTAGACCTACTGTTAAACCCATACCGACAGAACCTAGAAGGCTTAGAACAGCAGTACCAATCAACAGCGATAGCATTAGTGCTCCCATTGCATCAGGACGCACTTGCATCATTACCGCCAGTAATGGTGATACCAATACCAGTGGCAACCCCGTAGTAAGCCAATGCGATATGATCTTAGCTAACACTACCAAATAAGGTGAACCAGACTGTAATAATAACAATTCCAAAGTACCATCATTATAGTCATCACGATACATGCTTTCCAAGGAAAGCATTGCTGCTAGAAGTGCTGCTACCCAAATAATTCCACTACTTATCTGTCCAAGTAATTCATTATCAGGAGTTACTGCTAATGGGAATAAGGAAACTGTTATCACGAAAAACAAGATAGGATTAATGAGATCTTGCCGGCAACGCCAGTGTCTTAAAAGTTCTCTTTGCAATAATTTACCTAACATTAAGCCACTTCCGGTGCTTTAATTTCTAATAGTCGAGGTGACTCAGCCAAATTAACTGTCTGATGGCTGGTTAATAACACCGAACCGCCTTTATTAACAAATTCTGTAATTTCCTGCTCTAACCAAGCACAGCCTTCATCATCTAAAGATGTAAATGGTTCATCAAGAACCCAGCATTCTGTCTTGACCAACAAAAGCCTTGCCAGCCCTACTCTGCGGGTTTGCCCTGCTGATAGATGTCGAGCAGGTGTATCGGCATAATAACCGAGTCTTACTTCATTGATCGCATCTTCAATTAATTCTTCAGCAATAAACTCACCCCCCAAAGGATGATAAAGAAGATTTTCAAGAACTGTCAGCTCAGGTTTTACAGCTGGTAGATGGCCTAAAAATATTGGTAGGCATGGGATTTCATCGGTTTCAAGCCAATCAATATCGCCTTCAGCATGAGGCAAAAGGCCACATAGGCTACGTAATAAGCTTGTTTTGCCAGCACCATTTTGACCGACAACCTGGATCACTTCACCACTGGATAGTTGAAAATCAAGATC
>JAAGZM010000121.1 GCA_024206355.1 Gammaproteobacteria bacterium
ACCATCTCACCTAGTTGCTGAGCTGGTAATTCACGCTCACCTGTTGCTCTTAGGTTCGATTTTATTCGTGTGATAGCTTCTTCGATAGTTTCAACGCCAACTGGACGTTTTTCTAAAGCCCGCATTATTCCTGTACTTAACTTCTGCTCATCAAAGGGTTGCCTTGTACCATCTTGCTTAATCAGTTTAGGCATCACCAGTTCGGCTATTTCATAGCTAGTAAAACGCTCACCACAAGAGGAGCATTCCCTCCTGCGTCTAACCTGTGAGCCATCAGACACAAGTCTTGAATCAATAACTCTTGTATCTGTATCTGAACAAAAAGGACAATGCATTATTTATTTCTCCACTACTTGTTATCTATAAACAGGGAATCGGCCTGTTAACTCAATGACTTTAACTCGTACATCATCAATAACTTGTTGATTAGTAATATCATCAAGAATATCAGCAACCCAAGAAGCTAGATCGGTAACTTCGTTAATGCCAAAACCTCGAGTAGTCACAGCAGGTGTCCCCAGTCTTAAACCACTGGTGACAAAAGGAGAGCGAGGCTCATTCGGAACTGTGTTTTTGTTGACGGTAATGAAGGCATCTCCAAGTGCTGCATCTGCATCTTTACCGGTGATATCTTTATCAATTAAATCTAATAAGAATAAATGATTATCTGTTCCACCAGAAACAATCTTGTAACCTCTGCCTTGTAAAACTGAAACCATTGCCTGTGCATTATCAACAACCTGTTGCTGATAAGCTTTAAATTCTGGTTTTAATGCTTCTTTAAAAGCAACAGCTTTTGCTGCAATGATATGCATTAATGGGCCGCCCTGCCCTCCGGGGAATACGGCAGAGTTCAATCGTTTTTCAAGATTAGGATTGCTCTTGGCAAGAATAATTCCGCCTCTTGGACCCGCAAGTGTTTTATGTGTAGTTGAGGTAACAACATCCGCATAAGGAACAGGATTCGGGTAAACACCACCGGCAACAAGCCCAGCAACGTGAGCCATATCAACCATAAAGAAAGCGTCAATCTTATCAGCAATTTCTCTGAACTTAGACCAATCAACAGTTCTTGAGTAAGCAGAAAAACCGGCTAAAAGAAGTTTTGGCTTATGCTCCAATGCTAATTGTTCAACTTGTTCATAATCAATGTAACCATTTTCATCTAAGCCGTATTGGATTGAGTTATACAATTTACCAGAAAAATTTACAGGCGAGCCATGGGTTAAATGACCACCTTCGCTAAGGTTCATCCCTAAAATCGTATCTCCTGGTACAATCATCGACATAAAGGCAGCAGCATTCGCTTGTGATCCAGAATGGGGCTGTACATTGGCGTAATCGGCTCCAAAGAGCTCCTTAACGCGCTCAATCGCCATCGTTTCGGCAACATCAACGTATTCACAACCGCCGTAATATCGCTTCTCTGGATAACCTTCAGCATATTTATTAGTCAGTACGGAGCCCTGAGCTTCCATCACTAGTGGGCTGGTATAGTTTTCAGACGCGATCAACTCAATATGTTGTTCTTGACGTTGACGTTCATTCTCAATGGTTTTTGCCAATTGAGGATCGAAATCTTCCAATGTGATGCTAGTATCAAATCTACTTTCGGTCATGATTGCTCCAATACGCTAAAAATATCAAAATGGTTCATTAAATTGTTTATGAAAACCGGCATATTGTACAGGCTTTATCCAACAGAAACATGGCTTGCAAAGTACTTTTTGGTACTATTAAGCAATAAAATCACTTTAATAAAGAGAATAGTTAAGTTAATATAAATCCCTCTATGTTATAGGGTTATATAATAGATTAAAAAAATCAGTGCCCCTATCATACTAAAATCCTTAATATTAATGGATAAATCGCATGCTAAAAAAACTAAACTGGCTTACCGGTTCAGCCATATTTACTACCCTAATATCAACAAAGACTGCCTTGGCTGAAGCAAAATATAACTTACCTGATCCTGTATCACCCTTAACACGTGAAGTCTATGATCTGCACATGCTAACAACAATGATTGCTACCATCATTATGATAATTGTTACTGCTGTGATCTTTTATGCAATCTGGAAATTCAGAAAATCTACTGGATATATAGCGGATCAAAATTTCCATACCGGCAAATTTGGTACTTGGTCATGGGTTCTCGTTCCGGTAATTGTACTCGGTATTGATCTAACAATTGCTGGCCCTGGTAGCAGAATATTAAAGCAAGTTGAAGAGAATATTCCTGCCGATATAACCGTAAAGGTTATTGGTTCCCAATGGCGATGGACTTATGAATATATGGAAGATGATATACGAATCGTATCTAATCTATTACCAAAAGAACAGGCGGGTGATATGTATTTGCGAGAGGTTGATGACCATTTAGTTCTACCGGTTAACACTCAAGTACGATTTTTACTCACAGCATCTGATGTATTGCATAATTGGTGGGTTCCTGCGATAGCTGTCAAAAAAGACTCTATTCCTGGTTACATCAATGAAACCTATACCTACGTAGATACCGAAGGTACCTATTATGGACAATGCGCAGAGAACTGCGGAACTGGACATGCATCCATGCCGATTAAAGTCGAAGTTATTAGTAAAGAAAAATATGTGCAGTGGCTAAAAGGTAGAAAAGCAAAGGCACAAACTGCTGCTGCAGAAGCAGCTTCTAACAAGGTGAGAACACTTGAAGACTTGATGACTAGAGGTGAAGCTGTCTATCAGAAGACTTGTTTAGTCTGTCATGGTGCAACAGGTGCGGGCATACCCAATGTATTCCCTGCTATAAAAGCTAGCCCTATTGCCACCGGTGCTATTGCAGATCATATGGACATTGTTATTAAAGGTAAGCCAGGTACAGCAATGACTGCTTGGGGACCACAATTAAATGATCTTGAATTAGCTGCAGTTATTACATACGAACGCAACGCCTTTGGTAATAATACAGGTGATACCGTTCAAGCCGCTGACGTTAAGAACGCTCGCTAATCCATCAGGAGAGTTAAAGAATGAGTACAAAAGAACATCACGATCATCACACTACTCCGACGGGTTACAAACGTTGGTTGTATAGTACGAATCACAAAGATATAGGCACTATGTACCTTATCTTCGCATTAGTCATGCTTTTTGTTGGTGGCGGAATGGCGATGCTTATTCGTGCAGAACTTTATATGCCAGGCCTACAACTTGTGGAGCCTGACTTTTACCTTAATATGGTTACTAATCATGCATTGATAATGGTATTTGCTGTAGTAATGCCAGCTGGCGTTGGTCTTGCGAACTGGATGATACCCTTAATGATTGGTGCGCCTGATATGGCGCTACCTCGATTAAATAACCTAAGTTTTTGGTTACTTCCTGCTGCTGCTGTAATGCTTGTTGGCTCAATGATTGTACCCTTCTTAGGATTTGGAACCCCTATAAATACTGGTTGGACACTCTATCCTCCTCTCTCTATTCAGTCTGGAATGGGTATGGATATGTTAATTTTCACTGTCCATATTCTTGGTATTTCTTCAATCTTAGGCTCAATTAATATTGTTTCCACTATTGTTAATTTACGCGCACCTGGTATGGAATGGATGAAACTACCAATATTTGTTTGGGCTTGGTTATTTACAGCATTACTACTTATTATCATCATGCCCGTACTTGCAGGCGGTGTAACAATGCTATTGTTTGATCGCCATTTTGGTACCGCATTCTTTGATGCAGCCGGTGGAGGTGACCCCGTATTATTCCAGCATTTATTCTGGTTCTTCGGTCACCCTGAAGTGTATGTATTACTATTGCCATCAATTGGCGTACTAGGAATGGTTATCCCAACTTTCGCTCGCAAGCCTTTATTTGGTTACAAAACGCTTATTTACGGTATGCTGATATTGATCATCCTCGGATTAATCGTATGGGCACACCACCAATATACTGTAGGTATGTCTCTCGGTGCCACAACCTACTTTATGATTGGAACTATTCTTATTTCTGTGCCTGTTGGTTTAATGAACTTTAACTTCATCTGTACGATGTGGCGTGGGGCAATGACATTTGAAACACCCATGTTATTTGCTATTTCAATTATTCTGATGTTCTCTTTCGCAGGAACAACAGGGGTTATGCTCGCAGTTGTACCAGCAGACATGCAATATCATGACAGTATGTTCGTGGTCGCTCATTTCCACTATGCATTAATACCCGGCTCATTACTGGGGCTCTATGCCGCAATATTTTATTGGCTGCCAAAGTGGACAGGGAATATGTACGACGAGAAGCTAGCAAAAATATTTTTCTGGTGGACTATTATTGGCTTTAACGTCACTTTCTTCCCCCAGCACTTCTTGGGATTAGCGGGTATGCCTCGACGTATTGTTGATTACAGTATGCAATTTACCGACTTTAATGTGATCTCAAGTGTTGGCTCATTTGTCTTTGGTCTATCACATTTACTCTTCTTGTATATCATTATAAAGACGATTAAAGGTGGACCAAAAGCAGGTAATAAACCATGGGATGGTTCTCAAATTGGTACAATTGGATTAGAGTGGACAGTTCCGTCTCCTCCTCCTTATCATACTTTTACAACACCACCAGAAATTAAATAAAGGTATTGATTAATTGCAAAATCAAACTGACATAGAAACTCCATCAAGGAAAAGTAAACAGCTTAAGCTGGGACTTATTCTTAGTGGAGTTGTGTTTGTAATGTTTGGCTTTGCATTTGCCATGGTGCCTCTTTATCAGTTTGTTTGTGCTGTTACCGGTATTAATAGCATTTCTAACAATAGCGGTAGAGCGAGCATTGAAGACTATCAACTAACAACTGTTAATAATAATAGAACCGTTATCGTAGAGTTTGACGTCACACTGAATAATGATATTCCTTTTACTGTTAACCCAAGTATTAAAAGAATCGAAGTTCATCCTGGAGAAATAGTAACAACTTCATACGTTGTTAATAATACCTCAGCAGACACTATAGTTACTCAGGCTGTACCTGGCATTACACCTTGGCAAGCGACGGCTTATTTTCATAAAACCGAATGCTTTTGTTTCAGCCAGCAAACATTGGCTGGCAAAGAAGAAAAAGAAATGGGGCTTCAATTTATGGTTGATGCCGATTTACCGAAGGATATTAAAGTACTAACGCTTTCATATACCTTTATGGATACAGATAGAATGGCTGGACAACCAGCAAACATGCATCCTCGCATTGTTTCATCAGCGAGTGATTTGTAATTTACATTTGTAATTAAAGGAGTCATTGAAATAATGGCAACTCAAAAAGATTATTATTTACCCGAACCCAGTCATTTACCGGCTTTGGCTTCTCTCTCAATATTTTTATTTACTTTAGGTGTTGTGCTTTGGGTGAACGAGTTAGGTGGCGTCGTCATGTCCGGTGGTTTATTACTGCTTATATTCTTGTTTTATAGTTGGTTTAGTAAAGTTGTTGGTGAGAGTGAGTCTGGAGCCTATAACGCTCAAGTTGACGTTACTTTCCGTCAAAGTATGGCTTGGTTTATTGGCTCAGAAGTCTTCTTCTTTGCTGGATTCTTTGCTTCGCTATATTACCTCAGAGCAATAACCATGCCTTACCTAGCCGGGGAAGGACAGCTTGCTGAATCTCATATCCTCTGGGATAACTTTATTTCTACTTGGCCTTTACTTACCTTACCTGATCCTAGTAATTATTCAGAAGCAAAAGAAGCTATGGGGCCGATGGGGATACCTCTTTGGAATACCATATTGTTATTGAGCTCTGGTGTCACTCTTACATGGGCTCATCATGGCCTTATGAAGAATAATCGCAAACAACTGATTATCGGTATGATTGCTACAATCACTTTAGGTTTAACATTTTTTGGCCTACAGATGGTTGAATATGGCCACGCTTACTCAGAACTTGGACTAAAATTAACTTCTGGTATTTATGGTTCAACTTTCTATCTGTTAACTGGTTTTCACGGTTTTCATGTGACCATCGGCACAATCATGCTAATTATTATTTTAATCCGCTGTGCAAAAGGTCATTTTACACCAGAGCATCATTTTGCTTTTGAGGCAGTAGCTTGGTACTGGCATTTTGTTGATGTGGTATGGGTAGGGTTATTTATCTTCGTCTACTGGTTGTAATCATCCGATAGGTTTATCAAAAAGCCTAAATTCTTTGGTGAATTTAGGCTTTTTCTTTTAAATACCGTGGGGCATTATTTGACCCGTGTAAAATCCGATAACTAACATTATCACTAATATTACTGAAAGCGTTATCCTGACTGTAAGCGCTCCTAGAAGATTTTTACTATTACCCTGACCTTTTGCTAGAAAAACAGCACCACTTAACAAACTAATAACTATGAGTAATAAATTAATAACAATAGCGACTTTAAACCACATGATTTTAGATCCTTGTAGTATCTTTTGTTAAGCCTGAAATTGTACATCAAGAATCAATTAATCACGATAGCAGAACTTATATTAGTACTTAAAATTGGAAAGTAAAAATGCAGTTCGGTAATACCAACTTAAAATTTTCTTGGGTTTTGTTATTAGGGACCATTGTGTTTACTATTTTATTTGCCCAACTAGGATTTTGGCAATTAGACAGAGCCGATGAAAAAGATTTAATTCAAAAAGATATTGAACAAAGCTTTGCAGCTGAGCCGGCCTCTTTATCCTCAATTATTGGTGAGTCTTGGAAAGATTTACGTTATAGAAAAATAGAGGCAACCGGACATTTTGATGACAGCTTTCAAATCTACTTGGATAACCGTATTTATAATGGAAAAGCAGGCTACCACATAGTTACACCTTTTTATTTAGAAGGAAGTGATGCCGCAATACTCGTCAATAGAGGTTGGGTTTTCGTGGGACGAGATCGTAAAGTTCTCCCCGAAGTTAGTCTTCCTACAGGGATGATTAGCCTTAAAGGTAGGTTAAGTTCTCCACGTTCAAAACCAACAATATTTGGCGATGATGAAATGCCAGATGCCTATTCTGAAAAGTTGTGGACTTATCTTGACATCGATTATGTCAGTAAGAAATATCAAATTAAACTCGAGCCGTTTATGATATTACAAGAAAATGATATTGAAGATGGTCTTTTAAGACAGTTACCCGACTATGAATCAAATGTTACTATGCACCTAGGCTATGCTGTGCAATGGTTTGCTTTTGCACTTTTTCTGGCTCTAGCATTTATCAGAAACGGCATAACAATGACTAAATTTGATTAGAGAATTAACAATGAATGAACAATTATCACCTTCCGATAAAATAAAACAAAAAAGCGCTCGTCGCTCATTAATTATTCTCGCCTGTGTCTTTGCAATACCCTATGCAGTTGCATATTTTCTATTCTTTAGCAATGATGCTGCTTCCTCATTAGGGACATCAAACAAAGGCCAGCTAGTCTCACCCATGAGAGCAATGAAAGCCATGTCATTTAACAATGTTAATGACAACTCTGAAGTCACTCTTGATTTTACTGGTGGTTGGACGATGCTGACGCTTGCATCTTCAAGTTGTGATATCGAATGTACCGACAACCTTTATGCGATTAAACAGGTTCGCAGTGCTGTAGGTGTCGATCGGCGTGATGTAAAGCGGATAATGCTACTCACCGATCAAGATTATATTACTGAACTAAAAACAAAAGTCGATGATTTTTATGGTATGGATATACTCACAACTTCCAACAAAAACCAAACTGAATTTCAGCAGTTCTTACAGATAGATGATCAGCCTTTAGAGAATGCGATATTTCTTTTTGACACTAAAGGGAATTATATGATGTATTATGGGCCGTCAACCCACCCAAAATTAATATTAAAAGACATGCTGTTGCTGTTAAAAGTATCGAAGCATTAACTAAATAAGAGACGAGTAATAAATCGAATTAAACCGAGGAAAATAAAGTGGATATCACTGGTGACGCCAAACAACCGATTAAATGGAAACGCTACTTAGAGCTATGTAAACCTAATGTAGTTCTATTGATGTTATTTACATCTGCCGTCGGCATGTTGCTGGCTACCGATGGAAATATTCCTTGGTTTGAGCTTGTTGTTGCTAATTTTGGGATTGCTTTGTCGTCGGGCGCTGCGGCTGCAATTAACCACTATGTTGATCGCCATATTGATGTAGAAATGGGAAGAACTGACTCTCGCCCGCTTCCTCAAGGTGAAATAAAACCTATCAATGCGATTATTTTTGCGATTATTTTGGCCACTGTTGGTTTATCGATATTATTTTTTCTAATTAATCCACTAACCTCCTTACTTACCTTTATTGGACTTTTAGGTTACGCCGTTTTTTACACCATGTATCTAAAACGTAATACACCTCACAATATTGTTATCGGTGGTGCTGCAGGTGCCGCTCCACCATTACTCGGATGGGTTGCAGTCACAGGTGAAATTAACACAGAAGCATTATTGTTATTTTTAATAATTTTTATCTGGACGCCACCACATTTCTGGGCACTCGCGATTAAACGGCGTGTTGAATATGCCAAAACAGGTGTACCCATGTTACCAGTAACCCATGGTGTTGAGTTTACTAAACTCCATATTCTCCTCTACACTCTCATGCTTTTAGCGGTGACGTTGTTGCCCTTTATCATTCACATGAGCGGTATTATTTATTTATCAGGAGCTATTGCATTGGGGATCGGGTTTATCATTTCAGCATATAAATTATATCGCGATGATGGTGATCGGTTAGCAATGAAAACCTTTGTCTATTCGATTAAGTATTTGACTGCGCTGTTTGGCTTTCTTCTTGCCGATCATTATGCTCGATTATTTTTTCGTGGACTAATGTAGATATACCCAGCCGTTAACTTAAAGTAGAATGGGTATATAATAATTTGATAATTTATAGCAGGTAATTAAGTGGCTCAGTATATTTATACGATGAATCGGGTAGGGAAAATTGTTCCTCCGAAGAAAAAAATTCTTGAAGATATTTCCCTTTCTTTTTTCCCCGGCGCCAAAATTGGTGTATTGGGATTAAACGGCTCAGGTAAATCAACATTACTGCGAATCATGGCAGGCCTTGATATAGAAATTGAAGGTGAAGCACGACCCCAAGCAGGTATTAACATTGGCTATTTGCCTCAAGAGCCGCAACTTGATCCAGATAAAGATGTTCGTGGCAACGTTGAAGAAGGTATGGGTGAGATGGTTGAAACACTCAAGAAATTTAATGAGGTCAGCGAAAAATTTGCCGATCCTGATGCTGACTTTGAGGCATTGATGGATGAGCAGGCTAAATTACAAGAATACATAGAAGCCCATAATGGCTGGGAAATAGAACGAACTCTCGATATCGCGGCTGATGCTTTAAGACTTCCTCCATGGGATGCCGATGTTACCAAACTATCTGGTGGTGAACGCCGACGCGTAGCTCTGTGTCGGCTTTTGTTATCTAAACCTGATATGTTATTACTCGATGAGCCAACTAATCACCTAGACGCAGAATCAGTTGCTTGGTTAGAGCGCTTTCTCCATGAGTATCCGGGAACTGTTGTGGCTGTAACTCACGATCGCTATTTCCTAGATAATGTTGCCGGTTGGATCCTTGAACTTGATAGAGGTCGCGGAATTCCATGGGAAGGCAATTACTCATCATGGCTTGAGCAAAAAGATAACCGATTACAAATGGAAGAAAAGCAACAAACTGCCCACTCCAAGGCAATGAAAGAAGAACTAGAATGGGTTCGCTCAAATCCTAAAGGTAGACAGGCGAAATCTAAAGCACGTGTTGCACGTTTTGAAGAACTATCATCACAGGAATTTCAAAAGCGAAATGAAACCCAAGATTTATATATTCCGCCAGGACCGAGACTCGGTGATCAGGTAGTAGAAGCCGTTAATCTTAGCAAGTCATTTGGCGATCAATTACTTTATGACAAGTTAACATTTAGACTACCTCCAGGTGGTATTGTAGGGATCATTGGTCCTAACGGTGCGGGTAAAACGACACTCTTTAAAATGATCTCAGGTGAAGAAAAGCCTGACTCAGGTGAACTCATTATCGGAGAAACCGTACAACTTGCCCACGTTGATCAAAGTCGTGATAGTTTGGATGATAGTAAAACTATCTGGGAAGAAATTTCAGAAGATCAAGATATTATTCGCATTGGCAATTATGAAGTACCCTCAAGAGCTTATGTAGGACGCTTTAACTTTAGAGGGAGCGATCAACAAAAACATATTGGCAATCTTTCTGGCGGAGAACGTAACCGAGTTCATCTAGCCAAACTCCTCCGTAGCGGTGGTAATCTGTTAATGCTGGATGAGCCTACCAATGATCTGGATGTTGAAACCCTACGAGCGCTTGAAGAGGCGCTACT
>JAAGZM010000816.1 GCA_024206355.1 Gammaproteobacteria bacterium
AAATTATTATAAACAAGATTAACTAACTTATAGGTAGGAAAATGAGTAATCCAGTTAAAGTTGCAGATAAACCTTTTGAAGAAGAAGTTGAAGCAGATAATTCATATTTCGTATGTACCTGCGGCCTAAGTACAAATTTACCGTTTTGTAATGGCAGTCATAAAGGTACTGATTATATGCCGATAAAATATACAGCCACTAAATCTAAGAAAGTATTTTTCTGCGGATGTGCCAAGACTTCAAATTACCCTCTATGTGATGGAAGCCATTCTCATTAGAGAACATGATATAAAATCAGGCAAAATGATTGCCTGATTTTATTAAGTACTGATCCTAGATTTCGTAATTAACTACTTCATAACCAATTGCTTCTAACTGTGGTTTCAACACTTTTGAGTTACCCACAACAACAATAATCATCTCTTTAACATCAAGATGCTTTTTCGCTAAAGTATTAATTTCTTCAATTGTAATCGTTCTTACAATTTCTGCTCGCTGCTTTACAAAATCAGGCGTTAAATCATGCTCTAGGATCTGTGCCAAAAATCCAAGTTTTGCTCCAGGTGTTTCATATTTCAGTGCATCTTTTTGATTAATAGCATTTCGCATAAATGTAATTTCTTCAGCAGTTATGCCCTTTTCATGATAACCGCTTATTTCCTTAACAAACTCCACAATTGATTTATCGGTCACATCGGCTCTAACTTCTGCAGATGCAATAAAAGATCCTGATAATTTATCCGCATTGAAGAAAGAACGTGCACCATAGGTATAACCTTTGTCTTCACGTAGATTCAAATTAATTCGACTATTAAATGCACCACCAAGAGGAAAGTTCATCAAAGATGCACGGTAATATTCACCCGTAATATCTTGCTTAAGAGAGCGCTTACTAATTCGAATTACTGATTGAGCAGCATTATCTTTATGAACAAGATAAATAATATTTTTCTTGTTTTTATGCATGGCTAGTTCTAAATCTAGTTTCGGACCTTCTCCCTTCCATTC
>JAAGZM010000817.1 GCA_024206355.1 Gammaproteobacteria bacterium
GAATTATTAGGATCTGAGGCTGATAACTATCTAAAGGTTACCGATACCTTGGATGTTTGGTTCGATTCAGGCGTTAGTCATGCTTGCGTTTGTGATGTACGTGAAGAATTATATAGTCCTGCCGATCTTTATTTGGAAGGTTCTGATCAACATCGTGGTTGGTTTCAGTCATCATTGTTAACATCCTTAGCAGCAAAAGAGCAGGCGCCTTATAAAGCAGTACTTACTCATGGTTTTACTGTCGATGGTAATGGCGAAAAAATGTCAAAGTCTAAAGGTAATGTAGTAGCACCTCAGACAGTAACATCGACGTTAGGGGCAGATATATTACGTTTGTGGGTTGCTGGTACTGATTATCAAGGTGAAATAGCTGTTTCAGATGAAATCTTAAAACGAACAGCAGATTTATATCGACGTATTAGAAATACAGCTCGGTTTTTATTATCGAATTTGAATGGTTTCGATCCAGCTACAGATCTACTACTCCATGACGAGCTATTACCTCTCGATCAATATGCGATTGACAGGACATTAGCATTACAAAATGAACTGCAATCTGACTATGATAATTATCAGTTTTTATTGGTTGTACAGAAGGTTCACAATTTTTGTGCTGGAGATTTAGGCAGTTTCTACCTTGATGTGATTAAAGATAGACAATACACAGCAAAAGAGGGTACACAAGCCCACCACTCGTGCCAGAGTGCTATGTATCACATTCTTGAAGCGATGGTTCGCTGGGTGTCACCAATCCTTGTTTTCACTGCAGATGAAATTTGGAAAGCAATGCCTGGAGATCGAAGTGAAACGATATTTATCCAAACTTGGTATAAAGGTTTAGCCGCTGTAGCTGAAGATTCTGTTATCAGTGTTGAAACTTGGCAGAAACTTTCGGCAATACGTATATCTGTCAATAAAGTGATTGAAGAGATGCGAGGCGCTGGAACATTAGGTGGTTCTCTAGAAGCCGAGGTAACGCTCTATTTGGATCAAAAATTATCATCACAACTTGCTGTTTTGAGATCTGAACTTCGATTTATCTTGATCACCTCTAAAGCACAAATTAAAGCGATAGAGCAAAAAACTGCTGATGCAGTTGAGACTGAGATTGAAGGCTTAGCGTTGGCAGTAATAAAATCTAAACATGAGAAATGTGCTCGCTGCTGGCATCGTATTGAAGATGTTGGTTCAGATCCTGAGCACCCTGAAATATGCGGTCGTTGTGTGACAAATGTTGATGGTGACGGCGAAATAAGGCAATTTGCTTAATGACTCAA
>JAAGZM010000122.1 GCA_024206355.1 Gammaproteobacteria bacterium
AGTTCAATGCGCATGTATTCGCATCAAATATCAGATGCTATTTTTCAAAAACTCACCGGTATAAGAGGTGCCTTTGCAACTCGGATTGCTTATGTATCCGTCAATAAGCAACAACGAAATCCTTATCAACTATTTGTAGCAGATTCAGATGGCTATGCACCTCAACGGCTAATGGCGTCATCAGAACCCGTGATGGCGCCAAATTGGTCTCCCAATGCCAGAGAGTTGGCCTATGTCAGTTTTGAAAATGGAAACTCTGAAATCTGGGTGCAAAATATTTATACGGGAAAACGTAAAAGCGTTTCAAAGTTTAAGGGTATTAACTCAGCACCGAGTTGGTCTCCTGATGGCAAAAAGCTTGCAATGTCATTATCGAAAGATGGAAACTCAGAGATTTATCTTTTAACCATTGCTACAGGAAAGTTTACGCGTATTACCACGAACAACGCGATTGAAACAGAACCCAGTTGGGCACCTGATGGAAAGTCTTTAATTTTTACTTCTGATAGAGGTGGACGACCACAAATATATAGAAAGTCACTCGTTTCAAATGGTCGTCCTCAACGCTTAACTTGGGAAGGCGACTACAATGCTGGAGCAAGCTTTACTAGCGACGGTAAAAGTATCGTTATGGTGCACCGAAATAATGGTAGTTACCATATTGCTCGTCAAGAATTAGCCAGTGGTTTTGTTCATGTATTGACCGATACTGAATTAGATGAATCTCCGTCGATTGCACCAAATGGCAGTATGATTATTTATGCTGCTGTGTTTAGAAACAAGCAAGTGCTCGCAGCAGTATCAATGGATGGCCGATTTAAAGCTCGATTACCTTCGACTAAAGGTGGGGTAAGAGCACCTGCTTGGTCTCCATTTTTGAACTAGTAGACAATAAAAACTAAGAAATAAGCAAATTAGTGAGCTAAATCAACTAATAAGGCTTTTCATGTGAGCCGTTCAAGCATACAATGCAGTTTGCTCAGAAAAATGCCAGATCTACCGAATTTGAAATAAGTCTACGCTTAAGGAGCTATAGATGTTAATCGAGAAAATGATTAAAAAAGTAATAATTGCATTTTGTGTTGTTGGATTAGCTGCATGTACAACTACACCTGAAGATAATAGTGCTAACACTACGACTGGAACTGGAACTGGAACTGGAACTG
>JAAGZM010000818.1 GCA_024206355.1 Gammaproteobacteria bacterium
GACCAACTCCCAAACCGATTAGTATACGTATAGAATTGTTCACGAATTACTTTCTCCACTAATAATAACGGTACTGACACCAAGTTAACTATTTTACCTTCAAATATGGGAATGATGACCTATTTATATCTCAAATGATAGAAATCAGCGAGGAACAGATTCTGTTATTGCTAAAAACATAATAAATTTGTGCTTTAGAACAAACAATTGGTAGAAATGACAGTCCATCATTTTACAATATTTAGTTAACTTTATGATAATTAAGGATAATTAAATCAAGGGATCTTGAATGCTTTTTGGGGTTGTAAAAATATCACCCCAAAAATCATCACCCTTGCCAAAATATCTAAGTATTTTAAGGTTGTCATCCCTCAGTTGATCAATAACTTTAGCTTTAGTTTCAACCTCCCACTTAGAGTCAAAATTATCAAGAGATATCCCTTGATCTGAACGTCTTTTTTCCTTATCCACTCGAGAATTGAGATGTTTTGAATTTGAGGCTATTATTGCATCATCACTGATACCTAAAAATTGACATATTGTTGCAAACACCTTTGACTGATCCTTAATGAACTCTTCAAACCAAACTATTTTAATATTTTTTTCTGGAAAGATTTGGCGATAAGCATCGAAAACTTCCCAGTACCGACTTGAATCCACCATCATTGGTATCTGATGTACAGATTCACTCAAAGATGGTCTATGAGAAATATTAGGTGTCAGGATCCGCTCAGCATAGGCAGACTCAATACGCTTTAAAGGATGCCTTATCATAAAAATAATTTTTGCGTCTGGTGTAAATTTGTAAATACGTTTGATTGTGTCAGGATTTTTTCGGATACGCGAATAGGATGTTGATGCATCGCCAATGGCAATTTCATTGCTGCAATGAGCATACATTGATAGATACTCTTCTAGTGCAGAACTAGTATCTGGTTTTATTGAAAAAAAGTGTGGTTCTTTGCCTTTTACTATCTCAGCTTCTGGATGAGCCATTAGTAGGGCTGCCAGAGTGGTTGTTGCACATTTTGCTGCGCCTATAATATAAAAATTGGGTTTTAGCATTCTTGTTATCATTTTATTAACTTTAGATATTACAACTCTGACTTATGAACATAGTTAGTTCAGATTATCTTTGTTTTCATTTTCAACTTCATCGTCATCGTCATCGTCATCAATTATGTCGGGGGTAACGATATCAACCACATCGATTGCACCACCAAC
>JAAGZM010000819.1 GCA_024206355.1 Gammaproteobacteria bacterium
ACAGCCCCAATGCCCAGCAGATCGAACTGATTGTGTAATAAAATTCATAGCAAATCGTCCACTTTCCTGCAATCTTGAGACCGCATCAGTCATCCGGTAAGTCTGTTTATTAGACAAATAAATCTGACCAATCCCAGCAAGTAGAATAAGGCTGATAGTAACCGCTATCATAATTTCTACTATTGAAATTCCTCGTTGCTTTTTCATTAAATAAATACTCTTTATGGTTGAAAACTTGACACAAAATCAACTGTTGCATCGTTACTTTTATCATCAAGCCAGGTCAATGTGACAGTATAAATAGTACCAATTCGATTGGTTGTTGCAACACCTGAAGGTAACTGTGCAACCACATCCGCAGACCAATTGGCACGAGCGGTTTGTGCCATTTCTGCTGAGCTGCAATCACCAGAGACTTGTTCACAATTAGCAACCACTAAGCCTGGCGTCGATGATGAATACTCATTACCATCATCGACTTCCGTACCAAAAGTATTTTTATCCACTTCTTCTAAATTACTTCTTAAAATATCACCAAACTCTGCTGCCAGCATAGTTGCCTGAGTCCTGAGATTGGCTGAATTATTATTTCGAAGTCCTGTCACCTGAAGTCCGGCAACCCCCAAAAGACCAATGGATAAAATGACCACTG
>JAAGZM010000820.1 GCA_024206355.1 Gammaproteobacteria bacterium
AGTATTTTTTCAAGATTGTCGCCACCTAGAGGGATTATTGAACGAAATTTTTCACCGGTCTTGGTGGTGCCGATGATTTCTCGAGTATTTGGATTGATCTCAACATCTCGAACCTTTCCTCTTTTAACATCAGATATAAAAGTGGAATATTCAAGTGTTCTTACCTGTGTTTGACTAGGATTGAAGTTATTAAATACCGAAACTAATACTAAGGCTATTCCTAACCAAATTAGCATATTCTTTGCCAGATCGTTCAAACTACACCTCTTTTCTTGTTTTATATTCTGAATTTTTACTAACTGTTCTTAAGATTACCTTATTCTATCGATATAATATAGATCTCTCAGAACTGCAAATAGTTACTAAATATGTTATCTAAACGCTATAAGTCTTAGCCTTTATAGCCAGTAGCAACAATATAAACCTCTCGAGATCGTCCTCGTGAAGATTCTGGTTTTCTGATACGTACTATCGAAAATTTTGTTCGGCAATCTTGCATATAAGGATCAAACCCTGTTCCTTGAAAGACTTTTACGACAAAACTTCCACCCTTTGTTAACACCTGAGTTGCTAAATCTAGTGCTAAGTCAGCCAAATACATCGCTTTTGGCTGATCAATTGCATCCATACCACTCATATTGGGGGCCATATCAGATAATACAAGGTCTGCCCCCTTTTCTCCTATACTTTTTAGCAACTGTTGCAGTACTTGATCTTCTCTAAAATCACCTTGGATGAACTCTACATCGGGCAGTGCATCCATGGGTAAAATGTCTGTTGCTATTATATGGGC
>JAAGZM010000821.1 GCA_024206355.1 Gammaproteobacteria bacterium
CTATCCTATACTAATACTATCCTATACTAATACTATCCTATACTAATACTATCCTATACTAATACTATCCTATCCTATACTATCCTATACTAATACTATCCTATACTATCCTATACTAATACTATCCTATACTATCCTATCCTATCCTATCCTATCCTATACTAATACTATCCTATACTAATACTATCCTATACTAATAGTTACTATCCTATACTATCCTATCCTATACTAATACTATCCTATCCTATACTAATAGTTACCTATCCTATACTATCCTATCCTATCCTATCCTATACTAATAGTTACTATCCTATACTAATACTATCCTATCCTATACTATCCTATCCTATCCTATACTATCCTATACTAATACTATACTAATAGTTACTATCCTATACTAATACTATCCTATACTAATAGTTACTATCCTATACTAATAGTTACTATCCTATACTAATACTATCCTATCCTATCCTATCCTATACTAATAGTTACTATCCTATACTATCCTATACTAATACTATCCTATCCTATCCTATACTAATACTAATAGTTACTATCCTATACTATCCTATACTAATACTATCCTATACTATCCTATACTAACCTATCCTATACTATCCTATCCTATCCTATACTAACCTATACTATCCTATACTAACCTATCCTATTACTAATACTAATACTATCCTATCCTATACTATACTATCCTATACTAACCTATCCTATACTAATACTATCCTATACTAATACTATCCTATACTAATAGTTACTATCCTATACTAATACTATCCTATCCTATACTAATACTATCCTATACTATCCTATACTAATACTATCCTATACTAATAATACTATCCTATACTATCCTA
>JAAGZM010000123.1 GCA_024206355.1 Gammaproteobacteria bacterium
ATCAAGGCAAATGGTATAATTTATCAACTCATTTTCCTTGGGTAGGTATGCGCACAGCAAAACTAGGCTCAGCACACATTGAATATTTAAGAGGTATCAATAATCCTCTTGCGATAAAAATTGGAACATCTATAACTGCTGATCAGTTGCTGCAATTAATTGAAACATTAAATCCTGAAAACGAACCAGGAAGAATTACTCTGATCTCTCGTTTTGGAGCACAACAAATAGGCGCATGTTTACCGCCTTTAATCAAAGCGGTCGAGCAATCTGGCCAAACCGTACTTTGGAGTTGTGATCCAATGCATGGTAATACACGGATAACAAAAACTGGACTAAAAACTAGAGATATTGAAGCTATCCATGAAGAATTGAAATTAGCTTTTCAAATACATAAAGAAAATCAATCTCAACTAAGTGCAGTACATCTAGAAATAAGCGGAAACAATATTACTGAATGTACAGGTGGACTCTGTCAGCTGACAGACGCTATGCTAGAATCAAATTATCAATCATTGCTCGATCCACGGTTGAATCGAGCTCAATCACTTGAAATTTCACTATTCATTATTCAGGAGATTTTAAAGAAGGTTGACTATTCACTCTATCTTGCCAGTACAGGTGATTAATATGCGTGTAACTCATTTTATCTTAATGCTCCTCTTATTATCTATTACGATACAGAGCCGGCTCTATGCCAAAACATTATATTCACATCAACAAGCAGTGCAAATTCTTAATCAGAAAAAAATATCAATTGCATTGAATGAACTTGTGAAGCTTAAATCGACAATAGCAGGGACAGATAAGATTACGGCATGGATTAATGATCCCGGTTTGGAGCCACTACTTAAAGAAAAGCTTCTTTATGAAGCAACACTTATTGCTCGCAGACAAAGTGACGGTTTTGATCGAGCTACAATGGAAAAACTCGTTAATTACCAAGTTGAAGCTTATCTGCCTTTAAATGATGGTGGACACATCATCGAAATAGCCGCTTTTCAAGTGGCTGCATCAGCAAAAGCAACTCTACTACATTGGGATATTGCAAAATACGCTTCAAAAGCAACAAAACAACTAAACTCCAATCCAGAACTATTTGTTGATGAACTATATGAATTAAATAGTCAGGATATAGCATTACATGGCTATGTTAAAACAATAAACGAAGCACCTCTTAATCAATTAGAGGTGATTTCAAATATTATTAGTCATAATCGAGCCAAGTTACCGGTTAAAGCTCTCTTGGCAATTGTCGACAAGACTGAAGATATCAATTTATACCAAACGCTAATCGAGCAATATGAACACAATAAAAACAATCAATCATTGGTAATTAGACGTTTATCAAGTCTTCCAGACTCAATATCTGATGTTCAGAAAGTTGAGTTATTACTAACAGCCACAGACAATATAGCACTGAAAGATGCAGCAACCCTAGCAATGGCTCCATACGTCGATAGTTATAATCAAATTCAGACTTTCCTATTTAACTCTCTTTCTAACAAGCAACATGGCGGCGCTGCTGCAAAAGCTTTAAGCGCTAGTAAAGACTTACTAACTATTGAAAAACTAACTCACAATTTAAAAGAGGGAGATACTGTAAAGGCTCGTTATTCCTTACTTGCACTATCCTTTAATAATAGTTTTCAAGCAAAGAAAGCACTTACCACTTTTAGAGACTCAACCAACAATTTGCAACTCAAAAATGAGGTTGATCAATGGCAACGCTAATCAAGCTATTCAGCTTTCTTTTACTCTCTATATCTTCAAACCTATTGGCAGTTACATGGACATATACTGAAAATAGTACGGGCGTAAATCTACTAGCTTTAGGCTATCCTGTTCCCAGTGCTATCGATTCAATGACAGCTGTTGATGGTTTTCGTACCTACGACAGCCTGCATGCTCAACATCAAGCATTGATGATTAATAGTGATAATATAACCGGCACAATTGTTGGCAAAACATACAATAAGCGTGATATCTGGGCTTATAGCTTATCGGATCCGGACAATACAACTGTTGAAGGAATAATTCTTGAGGGCGCGGTATTACAAAATGGTGGAATTCATGCCAGAGAATGGTCAACTCCTGAAGTTACCACTGGTATTATGGAACGTTTAGCCAGCAATGAAGACGACCAGTGGTTGTACCAGTATTTATTAGAAAATATCAATATCGTCATCCAACCTGTTGAAAATATTGATGGATTTTTGCAGACTCAGCGTTATCCAACCGAAGTTTTACAATCAACCTATGCTGGCGATCCTTCTACTTGGCCACGTGATGGTCGAATGCGTCGTAAGAATATGCGTAATGTTGATGAGGATCTCAATACCTCCAATGATGCTATGTTAGGCATTGATCTGAATAGGAATAATTCGCCATTTTGGAACACAAGTACTGGCTCATCTGCAAATAATCAATCGCTTGTTTTTCATGGTAGCTCAACTGCCTCTGAACCTGAAACTCTCTCTTTACAGGCATCTGCAGCTCTTGGGCCAACTAATCGTCTGCGTTTTTATGTTGATACCCATTCATTTAGCCAGCTTTGGTATATGCCCAATACTGGAAATGACCGACGTGACAATTTAGCAAATGAAGTAGGCAACTTGATGCTAGCAGCTACTAATGATCGATATACGCTCAGTTCCACTGATAGTAGCTCAGGTATTGGTTCGACCGATGAATATTTTGCCCATACCTATCAGATCCCATCCTATACACTAGAAACAGAGCCTACCGGAAATGGTGCTGTTCAGTATGGAGGCAGTGGCGTTTCCCATGATGGATTTATTCTCCCCGAAGCAGAAATTTCACGGGTAAGAGAAGAACTTGCAGATGCCAGTGTTATTGCTTGGTATATGCAGTCTGGTCCTGCAGCATTGCTTGCCGTTGAAATACGAGACACCGATTCTGACACCATTGTTTATGCTGGCAACTGGAGCACTACTTCTACCACTAGCCGAATATGGACTGAGGAAACTAATGCTGGACTCTCTTCTAGTGGAAATTATCGTATCTGGGCAGCTTACAATAAACCTATGCGTTGGTTAGACGGTCAACAGGCTGTCAGTAACTTTACTTCTTTGAATATAAGTTTACCTCCAACAATTACATTAGAAGGTCTTTCTTCAGGTGGAGAAGCATTTAGCCAACTGATTAGTGGAACAAACAATGATTGGTTACAGATCCCTGGTGGCGCAGGTCAAGGTTATCTTAATTATAAAACCGATGCTTTTATGATTGACTTTACTCTCTCAGATACTATTGATCCTGCGACCAGTACACTCTTAGCTCTTGCTTTTAGCAATCAAGATATTACTGGTAGAACTAATGACGCTGATCCATCAACAGTTATTGATTGGAATACATTTTGGATTAACTATGAAGACTCTACAGGAGATACCACCGATGTTGGTGGCATCGATCGAACATTGAGAATTGTTGATAATGGCAACCCTGACTTCTTTGATCCAGCCACAAATAACAATTCATCTACCGATAATAACAATAACAGCTCTGGTGGAGGTACAACTAGCTGGCTTATTTTAGTGTTAATTATTATTGGTATTATTCAACGCTCGAAATTTACTCGCTAATTTGCTATAATCATTCTAATTGCACGATTTCAAGCTGAGATTATAAATGTCTATTATTGAAAATGAAACAGCTCAAACAATGCCTTTAATAGCATTTTCAAAGCTATCATCTCCGTTTGCACTGATCTTTTTTTTCGTCTGTTCTTTGGCAATTTTAGTACCTTCGACATTTGCTGGAGAACTACATCCAACGGACAATATTAATCCTTCTCAATCTGAACCAGCTCTCGGTAATGTTCCACAAAAATCAACTTTCTCTGTTGATGAAAAGAAAATCGAAGATCCTATTGAGCGTAAAAGCAATAGTGAACCAAGCTGGTGGAATTGGCTAACCAATGCATCAAATAAACCCGCTAACTTTCACTTTATTGATATCATTGAACTTCTAAGTTAAAAAAA
>JAAGZM010000822.1 GCA_024206355.1 Gammaproteobacteria bacterium
CTTCTTCAGTTAACATAATAACTCCACCGTAGGTATAATGTCAGGATTATCTTCCAATATTTTAATTGTTTGAACTAAATTATTCCTGTGAATAGCATCTTCAAAGATACATTCTCTGCAAAATACTCCTTCACATTCAACCGATACTTTATGACAAGGGTTTGCATTTTCACTTTTATTCAGCTCTTTCTTTAACCTTTTCCATGGTTTTTCTGATGCATTATTTTTTATTATAGTAAGTTGCCTTACTACCTCTTCAACATTAATATCCATAATATTTTACCCTAATATAACTAATATATTTATAGCCTCTTGTACTTCTTCAATTGTTACTAATTTACTTTTGTTTTCGGTAATTCTATTAAATTCTTCTGTAGATTGTTTTGAACATAAAACACATTCGCTACAGTCTTGGTCTAAATTAATACAGGTCACATTTAAGTCACATATATACTTTTGAGCATAATATTTATTATCATATAAGTTTTTAAGGCGACGCTTAGTTGCATCATGTTTCATCACATCACCACCACTTCTTTATTAGCTAATTCAATAACACTCTTACGGTAACTATCACCTTGAGTACTAACTTGATAACCATGAGCATAGGTTCTAAGTCTTTCATCATATTTATGAGTAATATAAAACTTATTACCTGATGCAACTAAGTCAGCATATGTTTGAACAGACTCAACATTAAGTCTCTTCCATGCTTCAAACCTAGTAGTTCTTTCAGCTACAGTCTCA
>JAAGZM010000823.1 GCA_024206355.1 Gammaproteobacteria bacterium
ATTTTTCAGAGTGAGTCTGATGAATTGCCAGAGCAAGACTATAGCGGAGTATCGGCAGCGTTGATGCGGTTGAACATTCCCAAGTCATTAACTAGTAATTAATCAGATAAAAGGTAGTTCAAAATGAAACCAGAAGAATTAATGTTGTCAGTCGAGAAGATTGAGAACTCAATGGAGTCTTTCCAGGCGAAAGCAGGGGAAGAAATTAAAAACATCGGTAAGGTGCATGCAGATACAGCAAGTGCTATCGAAAATCTAGGTGAGCAACAGCGCGAAGTTGCTGATCGCTTATTAACTCTTGAGCAATCAGGCGTAAGCAATAGCGGTGAAGAAACAGCCCCGACAACTTGGGGCAAGCAATTCGCTGAATCAAAGGCTGACACTAATTTTAATGAGGGTGCTACACAGAAAGCCCGCTTTGAAGTTCAAAACAGTACCTTAACTGGTTCTGATGCTACTGTAGCACCAGACAGAAAAGCCGGTATTGTTGGTGGAGCAGCTCAAATTCTCACACTTGAGAACATGCTTGTTTCTTTGCCTACTTCAAGTAATGCTATTGAGTACAC
>JAAGZM010000824.1 GCA_024206355.1 Gammaproteobacteria bacterium
AGTACGAAAAAGCAAAGCAAAACATTATCATGTGGAATAAATACTTAGAGAGTAAACAATAATGGCTAAACCGCTTACCCAATTAATAAAGACTTTAACTGATTCTACAGACGAAGCAACAAAAGCAGGGCAAGCAACTGCTGACGGCTTTACTGATGACGCACTTGCTGAGATATCTAATCAAGTTGATGAATTTGATTTTTCAGGGGCAAAAGAGAGAGCGATAAATTCTGAAACTATGAAGCCTAAATATTCAGAATTCACAGGGCGGCAAGATGAGGCGTTATATAAACAGTCAGATGTTTATTTTGAGGACGTAAAAAACGAGTTCCTTGATAATTTTGAGCCTGACGTCGACGCTGACGAGATAATGTTTTCTTTAGATTCTTTTTCTCCAAAGATGCAGGGCTTTTTGAAGCAGATGAACAATGCGGATTGGTTGGGTTTTGACTATCCAAGCCAAGCAATAAATCAAGTTTTAAAAGGTGATCTTGAAGGATTTGATATTCCTAATAGCTTAAAACAATCACTAGGGAGGTTAACAGGTGGGTTGTTAGATGGCGAAAGCATGAAAAATACAGCAAGCCCGAAAAGCCAAAGCTTACCTATGGATGA
>JAAGZM010000825.1 GCA_024206355.1 Gammaproteobacteria bacterium
CTCCGATAGTAATATCCAGACAGCAAGAATGATAGTGCCGCAAACACATGAGTATGTCACTAATACGAGTGCAGAGATTGGATGTGGTGAGTGCATGATATATTTACCAAGCAACGTATAAGTTGACCAAGAAAGTGCACATCCAAGGAGTGCTAGTTCACCAATACCTATTCCACTAGAGAAAAGTTCTGGAAGGTTTCCTTTTGATAAAACAATAGATACACCGAATACACAAAATAAAAGTCCAATAATGTTAATAAGTCTGAACCGTTGACCAAAGAATATAGCTGATCCTAATGCAACCCACAACGGATTTGAAGTTATAATCAGTGCTCCACGACCTGCTTCAACTGTCTGCAATCCGAAGAAGAAAAAAAAGTTATAGACAGCAACTCCACTCAGACCTAAAAGGGCGATATAGATAAGTTGAAATAGATTGAGAACAGGCAATGTTCTATGCTTCAAGTACAAAATTATCAGTAGTAGTATTGATGACGCAATAAAACGAAGAAGCGCAGCCATTTCCACTGAATTTTCGATGACAGCGTATTTGGCGGCGATAAAGGTTCCACCCCAAGCAGTGACCGCAGCGAATAATTTTAGATATGTTACTAAGTTTGGCATTAGATTATTTCTGTTGAACTTTACTTAGATAACTCTTCAACCTGAATCCTCAGTTAGACGCGTTTGTGTGTTTTTTTTAGGCTTAGTGGCGCCGACTAGAAAGCCGTTCATAGTCATTCTATATAAGGTTTATGCTGTCAAGTCAATGAGTCTAAAAAGGGTGCAATCAAATGTGTAGGCAAACTCACTCAAGGGGTGAATACTAATCATTCTGTAAGTTGTTGTTTTGAAGTACATAATCATAATTTTGAGCCGGTCAACTGAGGTTCAAGATGTTGTTGTAAGTTAGCCCTAATGTCGTCGGGTATTCTAATTGCTACTTTCGATGCGTAATCAAAATGAACCATTATTGCTTCACCAGAAGCTACAAGCTCACAATTTTGCCAAGCTTCTTGAGTGACAGAAAATGACGAGTTGCCAATTTTACTAACTGAAGTTTTGATGTCGATTTCACAAGCATGATAGATTTGCCCATGAAAGTTGACAGTGATACTTGCTAATATGAGCGGCCAATTTTTAATATCAAGTTCAGGTGTAAAAAAACGAAATAAGGGGTTTCGAGCGTTGGCGAACCAAACAGGAATTCTTGCATGATTGATATGACCCATGGCATCTGTATCCGTTAACTCTGGCATAACATTATGACTGAACATATTAAATATTCCTCTTCCAATAACAGTGACCACTTCCTAGTAGTGCAATAGCAATAGAGAGTTCTATGATTGCCATTGATATAAGCATTATATAGTTTCCTTGAGCAAACTTTGATAAATATGAACCTAACAAAATCATCGTCAATAAAAACATAAAGAAGTGTGGACGATAGAATTGCCATATTTTTGGATTAGTTAAAGCATTAATACGGTTTAAATTTTTCATACACAAAGCAATGAACAGATATTTTGTTTTTAGAAAACCAATAATCAGAGCTGCTAACAGAGCAAATCCAATATAGGTTAAATTTTCGTTAATTTTTGTCGCCGATTGAAATAACAGGAAACTCTTTATTGAGAGTGCTATAACACCAGTGTACCAAACCATTGAGGCTAATATCTTGAGGTTTGTTTTAGTTGCATTAAAAAAAATCATATTCCTAATTAATGAGTCTAAAAAACGTGCAATCAAATGCGTAGGCAAACTCACTCAATGGATGAATACTAATCCTTCTGTAAATTGCTGTTTTGAAGTACATAATCATAATTTAGTGCCGATCAACTGAGGATTATAGGTTCAATAATACCTGAAGTTATATAAAACGTTAATGACTGATTTTAATCTGTTTTTTGATAAACAACCTTGCCATTAATAACAGTAAGGCTCACATCAACATCTTTGAGCTGAACAGCTGGAATATTAAAAATATCCTGCTCAAGAACAACAAAGTCAGCCAAATAGCCTACGCTCAATTGACCAAGCTTTTTTTCTTGAAATCCAGCATAGGCATTGTTAACTGTATAGGCTTTTAAGGCCTCATCCAATGTGATTTTTTCAGCAGGCACCCAGCCATCAGGATTCGCGCCATCTATAGTACGTCTTGTAACAGCCGCATAGATACCCTGCATAACATTCATCGGAGCTACAGGGCTATCTGAGCCAAAGGTGATGCGAGCATTAGCATCCAGCAGACTTCTAAATGCGTATGTTGACTGGATCCGGTCAGGACCAATACGTTTTTCTGCCCAGCGTCCATCATCAATTGAATGGTAAGGTTGCATTGAAGGGATCACCGATAAAGCTTGCATTCGTTTGATAGCCGCCGGTGTTAAATGTTGCGCATGCTCAATGCGCCAGCGCCTTTGTACATTGGCAGGGTTATGTTTTGCAATATCCTCAAAGCTATCCAGTATCCAATCATTTGCTCTGTCACCAATTGCATGAACTGTTACATGAAGTCCTGCTATATCTCCTGCACTGATCCAGCCTTTAAATTCTTTAAGATCATAAATTGGAAAGCCAAATTTATCTGGTTCATCATCATAGGCTTCATAAAACCAGGCAGTGGTACTACCTAGAGAGCCATCAACCATTGCTTTGAGTCCTCCCCATCGATGCATATCGTCACCACGTCCATGCTTTTTAACATAATCAGCAAGTCTTGAATGAGTCTGTACAGGTACAAAACTATAAACTCGCATCTTAAGTTGATTCTCATCATGAAGTTTCTGAAATGCATTTAGGTGAGCCCATGTACCCATATCATGGAATTGGGTTACACCAAAACTGATTGCATGGTTGATGCCATTTTTGAAATACAATGCCTGTTCTTCGATGCTTAGCTCAGGAACTACTTTACTAATAAGCTCCATTGCGGCATCTTTAAAGATGCCAGTTGGTTTGCCATTCCTGTCACGAACTATTTCACCACCCGGTATATCTGGTGTTTTCTCGTCAACACCTGCTAACTTCATTGCAGCTGAGTTGGCTAACGCCATATGTCCATCGGTTCGCCACAAATAGACAGGGATGTCAGGAGTGACCTTGTCTATCCACACTGCCTGAGGTAATTGTCCTCCCCAGGCTTCATGATCCCAAATGCCATTTTGCATCCACTGGCCGGATTTCATCTTACTAGCAAATGCAGCAATTCGTTGAATGAATTCATTTTTAGTGGATGCATCACGAAGTTGTACAGCAGATAGCAGACCTGATACCTCACTGAAATGAGTATGATTATCAATAAAACCAGGAGTAACTCTTTTTCCATGAAGATCAATCATTTTAGTTGCAGTATTCTTTAGCTTAATCAATTCTGCAAGGCTACCAACCCCAATTATTTTATTAGCCTTGATAGCAATGGCAGTCGCTTTAGGATTGGCACTATCTCCAGTCCAGATTTTGCCATTGCTGTAGATGGTATCAGCTATTTCTTCGGCAAAATAACCCGTAGATAATAAAATGCTGATTACCAAAAAAATAATCTGAAAAATCATATTATTCATTCTCTACTCCCTGTTCATTATTTCTCTATTATTGGAAAGTTAATCAGTTATTAAGGTTCTTTGACCGTAATCTAGTCTTTTTTGTGTTTCAGAGTTTACACTTAATGTTGTTACATTTATTTTTTTGTTAGATGTTAACTCTTTTGCTATTTTATTTATCTTATCTACATTAAGCCTAGGTGAATAGGTATTAGCAATAATAAACCCACCATCTTCTTTTAAATCGAGGGCAGCTGCTAGCAACTCAGGGAACTTATTCTCAATTTTCCAGCGCTGTTTCTTTGCACCAATACCAAAGGCTGGTGGATCCATTATGATACCTTTAAACTGATGTCCACGTTTAACTTCTCTTTTGGCGTATTTTAGTGCATCTTCCAATATCCAGTGGATATCTGATAATCCTGATGCAAGCATATTTTCATTTCCCCAACTGATCACCTGCTTAACAGAGTCACAGTGGAATACATCTGCAGCTTTTTGTTTTGCGACTAAGGATGCAATGCCTGTGTAGCCAAATAGATTTAAAAAGCGGTCCCCTTCATTTAAATTCTTTGAAAGATAATCCCAGTTGACACGTTGCTCTGGAAAAATTCCTAAATGTTTAAACTTAGTAAGGTGCAAATTAATTTTGATATTATTAAAATCAATTTGCCAGTCAGTTATTAAATTTGGTTTTAAATGCTTCCAAGTACCAGAGCTTTTAGTAGTTTCAACAAACTCAAAATGTGCTTTGTCATACCATTCATCTTTGCTTAAAACTGACTGAAAATAGGCATTTCTATCTGGACGAATGGTAACAATCTCACCCCAACGTTCAAGTTTATGATTATCGCCAACATCAATGAGTTGGTAGTCTTTCCAAGGATCAGAATATGTTCTTTGCATAGGTATGTTAGTCACAATTAAGGTATTATAAAGTTTTCATCAACTTCATCTTCACGAAATCGTTGACAAAAGTTTTTAGGTTGAGGATTTTCAACCGCATCGGCTACCGCATTAACGATTTCTGTAAACTCAGCTGGTGTAATTGCATCAATTACACGACTCATCACATCGGGATCAATATCGGCATAAGAAATTGATCCATCCTTCAATGTAACAACAACACCTGCCATGTGATATCCATCGTCATTCTCTTTGTCTTCTTGAGTAACAATTTCTTCACTCATTTCCATATAGGTATCGTATTTTTCTTCGATTTCATCAATCAAGTCATCATCTAAATCTGCAGAAAGTTTTATCACATAGTTATTCTCAACATGCTCTTTGCCTGTTTCAAAAGCTATGCCTTTTTCTTTTAGCCAATCGGAAAATAGTTGCAGCGGCTTTTCGTGGAATAAAATATACTCATACATTATGATTAAAATCCTATAGATGACAGCTTATCGATTAGGTGGTTATGTTACATGAATTTTTATAACCTCAGAAACTTATTTAAAAAGGGAAATGCTTGAAAAAAAGAATATTACTATTATCAGGGTATGATGCATCAAGTCATCGTTATTGGCGAAATACATTAGTCGAACAATTACCAGAGTTTGAATGGACCCAGATAGCGATGCCTAATCGCCATTTTTACTGGCGAGTTCGTGGAAATAGCCTCGGCTTTGCTTTCGAGCATCAAGACATTTTGAATAAAGACTTTGATCTGCTTATTGTCACTTCAATGGTCGATTTATCGAGCTTAAGAGGGTTTTGTCCTTCTCTTTCTAGATTACCGACAATTGTCTATTTTCATGAAAATCAATTTGCTTACCCGCAAAGCGAGCATCGAACTAATTTAGTTAATGTCCAAGTTACTAGTATTTACACAGCATTGTGTGCAGAGCAATTGTTATTTAATTCACAATATAATCAAGATAGTTTCCTACAGGGAGCCGAGTCTTTGCTTAAGCGCCTGCCAGATCAGATCCCGAAAGGATTGGTTCCTATGTTAGAAAGTCGTTCATCAGTATTGCCTGTGCCGATCAAATCAGGGGTAAATAATGAGCAACAAAATGTACAAAAAATCAATAGTCCTGTGCATATTGTGTGGAACCATCGTTGGGAATATGACAAACAACCACAAGTATTTTTTGATGCAGTTAAAAAGTTGAAGAAAGCAGGGTATGAGTTTCGTTTACATATCCTAGGTCAATCATTTAGAAAACAGCCGGATTGCTTTGAGCAGGCAAAAGAATATTTTATTGATGAAATTGAAACCTATGGTTTTCAAAGTAAAGAACGCTACTGTGAAATTTTGACGCAAGCTGACTTAGTAGTTTCTAGTGCTTTGCATGATTTTCAAGGACTTAGTTTGCAAGAAGGCATTACTTATGGATGTATGCCCATTGCACCGAATCGAGTAGCTTATCCAGAATATGTTCCTGCATCTGGTTTGTATGAAATAGCTGATGAACCAGAGGTTGAGGCCCATAATTTTTATCGTAAACTAGCTGATGTGATCAAAACGAATATGCGATTAGTTCCTGACATTACTCATTATAATAATGAAATGATAATACCTCGCTATAAAGATATTTTTAGAGAAACAATGGAATCTTTTTCCTAACGACTCTAATAGTGCGATACTAGAAGCATATACTGTTATTACTGTCTAAGGTTTTATGCCTCAAATACAAGCTCCAAACATTAATAGCTCACCAAAATACTGGGCAGAGTGCTACGGCACAGCTCCATTTCTTCCTATGTCCCGTGCTGAGATGGATGAATTAGGTTGGGATAGTTGTGACATTATCATTGTCTGTGGTGATGCTTATATCGATCATCCTAGTTTTGGGATGGCGATAATCGGCCGTCTACTTGAATCACAAGGCTATCGTGTGGGGCTTATTTGTCAGCCTGACTGGCGAGATACTAAAGAATTTGAAGTACTAGGCCGTCCTAATCTGTTCTTTGCTGTTAGTGCTGGCAATATGGATTCAATGATCAACCGTTACACTGCTGATAAACGTATTCGACATGACGATGCATACACACCTCATGGTGAGGGTGGCAAACGTCCTGATCGCGCGCTTATTGTATATACTCAAAAGTGTCGAGAGACCTATCCCTATGTGCCTATCGTAGTCGGTGGTATTGAGGCTTCACTTCGTCGTATAGCGCAATATGATTATTGGTCAGATGAAATCCGCCGATCAACACTTATTGATTCTGGTGCAGATATATTAATTTATGGTAATGCTGAGAGAGCATTGATAGAAATTGCACTCGGTTATTCTCGTTCAAAGACTGTTGAAGATATGCAGTTTATTCGCGGTACTGTTGTTATTAGAAATGCAGCTCCTGATGGATGGGTTGAGATTGACTCAACAAGAATTGATTGGCCAGGCAATATTGATTCTATGCCTAATCCTTATGACTATAATAAAGTAGCTGATTGTGAAAAGGCGCGAGATGATAATGATTTTGTGCCGATTCGAGTTATTCCGCAGCCACTTCAGAACAAAACTGAATATGATCGTGACAAAAGTTATATCAGGCTTCCAAGTTTTGAGAAGGTAACGAGAGATGCTGTGCTCTACGCTCATGCATCAAGGGTTCTACATCAGGAATCAAATCCGCATAATGCAAAAGTTCTAGTACAAAAGCATGGAACTAAAGAGATTTGGGTTAATCCTCCTCCCATACCTCTGACCACTGAAGAGTTAGATTCTATTTTTGATTTTCCTTTTCAACGGGTACCACACCCAGCTTACAGTGGTGCAAAAATACCAGCTTATGAGATGATCCGTTTTTCTATCAATATTATGCGAGGTTGTTTTGGTGGTTGTACTTTTTGCTCTATTACTGAACATGAAGGACGGATTATCCAATCGCGTTCAGAATCGTCGATTTTGAGGGAGATCGAAGAAATTCGTGATAAAGTTCCAGGTTTTACCGGCGCAATTTCAGATTTAGGCGGTCCTACTGCCAATATGTATCATCTGAATTGTAATGATCCTGACCTTCAATCTGCTTGTCGCAAACTTTCGTGTGTTTATCCAACTATCTGTCAAAATTTGGAAACCAATCACGCTTCGACTACTCATTTATATCAAAAGGCAAGGGCGCTTCCAGGTGTAAAGCGTATTCTTATTGCATCAGGTCTTCGCTATGACTTAGCAGTATGTGACCCTGAATATGTTCGTGAGCTGGTGAATCATCATGTTGGTGGCTATTTGAAAATTGCTCCAGAACATACAGAAAAAGACACCCTAGATAAGATGATGAAACCGGATATCAGCACCTATTATGAATTTAAAAAAATGTTTGATAAATTCTCAAAGGAAGTTGATAAAAAACAATATTTGATTCCTTATTTCATTGCAGCTCATCCCGGCTGTGAAGATGAGGATATGATTAACTTAGCACTTTGGTTAAAGAAAAATGATTTTCGTGTTGATCAGGTTCAAACTTTTTACCCTTCACCCATGTCTTTGGCTACAGCCATGTATTACTCAAGACATAACCCACTGAAAAAGGTTAAGTATAAGAATGATGGAGTGCATACAGCGAGAACTATTGAGCAACGTCGTTTGCAAAAATCTATCTTGCGTTATCACAATGAAGAGCAGTGGCCTCAGTTAAGATTATCTTTACTGGAAATGGGGAGGGGGGATTTAATTGGTGATGGTGCGAATGCGCTTATTCCTAAAGAAGAGAAGAATACTCGTAATGTTTCATTCAAAAGAAATAAAAGAAGCTACCGAGGCAAAAAATATAACAAGTGAATGAAATCAGTACCAACAAATTTGAACAGCCCCTAGTTTACCGGAGACTCCATACAGTGAGAGGTTGGAGTTATGGAAACACAAAAGAGAATGTTATTTTTCCGCTTCCATGAATTTTTTTATCGAAGGAGTTATAGTTTGTTTTAATTTTGCACTGACTTTCTCAACCCCACTAAAAACGCGTAGTAGATTTCCACTTGATAATTTTGCAAGATTTTTATCACTCCATCCCCGACGTATTAATTCAGCAAATAAGATAGGATATTTTGCAACATCCTCAAGACCAGTAACAAGATCTTCTCCTTCTTGACCATAATAATCACCGCCTATACCAACATGATCAAACCCTGCTACTGCCGCTACATGTTCAATATGATCTGCAACATCAGACAGTGTTGCAAGTGGTGGTGAACCATGCTTTTTTTTGTATACTTCGTATACAGCATTCCATTCGGCATCTGTTTCTATATCTTTGGTTAATGGAATTAAGTCAACTGCCCAATCACGACGTTTTTCGTTAACATATTCCGGTACAAAAGTTACCATCACGATACCACCATTTTTAGTAACTCGTTTGAGGACTTTATCTGGAACATTGCGAGAATGATTAGTCAATGATCTAGCTGATGAATGTGAAAACATAACAGGCGCCTTAGTTACATCAAGAACATCATTCATGGTTGAAGTTGATACATGTGATAAATCGACAATCATACCAAGTCGGTTCATTTCACTTATAACTTCCTCGCCAAATTTTGTGATGCCATCATGGCGATTTATATCAGTAGCAGAATCTGCCCAGTCATTACTATGAAAATGAGTTAGGGTCATATAACGAACACCCAAGTTATAGTAACTTCGTAACACACCCAGAGAATTGCCAATAGTGTGGCCTCCCTCAATACCCAATAGTGAGGCGATGCGATTATCTTTTGTTGCAGTAATAATATCTGCGGTGCTAGTGGCATAGGCCAAATCATCTGGATACAGGTTAATCATTCGCTTTGCAATATCAATCTGCTCAAGTTGGGTTCGCATTGCATCTAATGGAGACATTGTAGTTGGCACATAAACAGACCAAAATTGGGTACCAACTCTACCTTCGCGTAAACGTGGAATATCTGTATCGAATTGTGCTCGAACAGAGATATCATAACCTTCAACATTGCTGTTAAAACTTTCTCGAATGACCCATGGTAAATCATTATGACCATCTGCAATTGGTGCTTTCTGTAGTATTTTCCTAGCATGTACTAAGGCAGTATCATCAGCAGAAATACTATCTGAAAAAATAATAGTTACAAAACTACAAATTAATAACAGAAAATTTATTTTTATCTTTGTCATGATCTTAATGCACCTGATATTTATTATATGATTAATAAAGAATAACACTATATTGATTCTTGCTTAGATTCAATTCAATTTTTATTAATAATTGGTTAGAAAGAAATTGGTTTGAAGTAATAGTCAGAAGGGTATTGTCACATTAAACCTCAGTTGGACGCGTTTGAGTGTGTGTTTTTTAGGCTTAGTGGCGCCGACTAAAAAGCCGTTCATAGTCATTCTATGTAAGGCTTTTGCCGTCAAGTCAATAAGTCTAAAAAACGTGCAATCAAATGTGTAGGCAAACTCA
>JAAGZM010000826.1 GCA_024206355.1 Gammaproteobacteria bacterium
ACCTCCTGAATCAACCTGAGCTGTCTGAGATAGCATTTATTGACCAAAGTGTAATTATCTACCATGTTGGTTACGATGGCTGTCTCAGTAGCCTCAGTGGGTGCTACAGGTAATAAGTCACTATAGCAAGGCTTTAACAGTTGTGGACTAATGCTAATCCGTTTCACCAATACCCGAGGGGGCAGAGGTAAGTCCAGTGGGGGCGCTAACAATACTTGTGGCTTGTTCGAGCAACCTAAAAGCATCGCGGCTAAAACTACGGTCAAGGTTTGTAGCTTCACTTTTCATCACTCCTGCTTTTCTGGCTAAATCTTGAGCCTTGATTAAATCAACGTTTAAATTATCGTATCGTCTTTGCCATTCCAAGTTGTTACGCTTCATGGCTTTCTTACTAATGTGGTTATTCTCATTAACCGCATCACTCAGCTTGCGATGATACTCTTGAGTTTGCACCGCTATCGCTTTTTTATAGGACTCGTCGGCTTCTTCAATTGCTTGGTCATAACCTGCTTGACGGGCATTTTCAACTACTACGGTGTAACCTAACCAGAGCGCACCAGCGCCACCCACTACCATCATGTATTTAGCCACACTCTCATACATCATTCAATTACCCCCGTTGATTTCAATTGGTCGGTTACATATACAATCATCGGTGCTGCCGCTCCAACTGTAATTAACAATTTATGCCAATTAGCCACCAGAAAGGCTTTCTGCTTGCTTTCAACTTCCTCAACACCAGAGCGCTTAGCTTCTTTGATTACTCGTTCATCCTCTTTTCGTTCAAGCTCTGCAATTTGCCCTTTTATCTCAGCGATTTCTTTTTCTTCAATTCGCTTAATGTTGGCATTTGAGTGTTTAAGTTCGTTAGACAAATTATTAATGCTTGTGGCTAACATATTTATATTCTTATTAGTTTCTGAAAATTCACGAAGAATAGGTGTTAAATCGTTAGCCATTGCAAAAGCCTTATATGGATATTGTTGATAGTGGTAGTGCGTTTGCGCTCCCTGTAACCACACCGTCTTTGATGTATAAATTATCACCAATACTAACAGTGTCAGAGGGGATTGTAAACGAGTTACCTTCACTGGTCTGAACAGTTGCCGTTTTAGTGGGCGCATCGTAATTAGTTACTTCAACTTTCTCGCGCACCTGTTTAGGTACTATTAATTTTTTTAACTGCTCTAACTCATTCATGTCGTTTGCCTTATTAAACTAATTGATTGTCTGACTTTGTTCACCTGCACTCGACTTGCTGATAATCGCCAACCTTGCACATCATATTTAACACCTTTAATGCTGACAATAGAGCCAACGGGGATTGGTGGCAATTGGTCGTCAACCGCGTTGTAAAACATCATTGTAGTTAAATCAGCATTAGTCATTGTACCCACTTCGCTAAGCTCGCTAACCCCGCGCTCAACCGTTGCTACTTGGTCAGTAAACAAAGCGTCTAACTGTCTCAACTTAGGTTTAGTTCCTGCGCTACCTGTTAATTTAACATGCCTGTTAACGCCTTGGTTCTCGCCAGACAGGTATAAACTATCGTAGGCGGCTAGTCGGGTTTCAGTGACATTAAAATCAGCATGTAAATTCTGAGGAATGATGAAATCCTCAGTTGCACCGTCTAATAACCAAAGTGGTATTTTGTATCGTGGTTTGATTATTATGGTTTCAGTTGACGGGTGACTATGACAAACAGCCCCGACGACTTCACATAAACGGCTAATCGCTTGTAGTGGTGTTTTATCAGTATAGCTAAGAATGCCTATTGGTAAAGCCCAATCTAAATTAGTTTGACTGTGAAAACTCTCATAAGTGACTGTAAAACCAGCTAAAGTCGCTTCAGCCTCTATCGCCTGTCGCCATGTGGTCGCAGTGCTGTTAGTGTAAGTCCGTGGTAGCGAGTAAGGTTCGGTCAGTTTAACGCTTAGGCTGCGTCCTCTTGCTGAGTAGCTAGTTTGACCAAACGACTCACTAGTTGATACTTGCTCAACTATGCCGTGATAGTCAAAACCATTAATGGTTAATTTGAACTCTTGATTGTTAATGAGTGCCTTATCGTTGGCGCTACCAAGGTTTAAACTGTACGTGTAGTGTAACTGGTCTTTGTCAATTGATACTGTCGCGGCTGTCACATTTATCTCAGTGTCATCAACAGCACGAAAGCATTGAATAGTGTGGTTAAACATGTATGTTTTTCTCGTCGGTGGAATGATGACGCTTGGTGGTATTACTATCGCGTCAGGAATTTCAACTTCATTGAAAATTGGAAAGCTGTCACCTTTTTGAATTAGCTTACAAATTTGATAAGTCGGTGTCGCGGTTATGTTTATAACACTGGCATCAGTCAGAGTTGCGCTAACGTTGATAGTGTACTTGCCGTTATAATAATGGTCGGGGTATTCCTGACACACCTCTAAACTCGGCTGGTCGCCAAACCGAACAACAAAGCTATCCTCAAGAATCACCATCGTACCGATGACAGTCGAGTGCTGATAGCCGCGCAGTGGGATAGTGTTGACAGTGGTTCTCAACGTGCTAGCCTGACTATCCAACGTACCATAGCTAGCCAACATGGTTAAACCATCCATAGCTAGCGTGGTACTACTGATAGCTAAACAGTTTTCAACATAATCCAGCGTTTCACCAGCAACATAAAAACCAGTTTCAATGGTGGTGCTAACATCATTACTAGCGTGGTAAACAGCGCCATCACTGTCACCGAACATATCACCACTAATTCGCTGTGACCACGTTTCTAAGTCCGTAGCTAACCTGCCAGCGAGCAACTTACACTGAGTCACCTCAGTCAAGGTTGTACCACTGGTTGAGCTAGCCTGACTGTCGAACTGAGGCAAGCTAGAGCTAATACCCCAACCACCACCATAGTCAGCCTCAAAAACTGGATCAGGCGGGTCAACAGGAATACCCGTACCACCCACGTTAATAATGAGATTAGCGGGGCTGGTAATAGCCCCGTATTCAATGTTAATTATATAACTAGGCATTTATATAGGTCGGCTCAATGTGGTCAATAATGGCTGCATTTTGCACCCCGCTATCATCGAAAGCAATTAGCATGAGATTATTATAACCAAGGTATGACACACTAACGTTAAAGTCATAAA
>JAAGZM010000827.1 GCA_024206355.1 Gammaproteobacteria bacterium
ATCCTCAATGAGTTTTTTTACATTCTCAGGTTTCAATTTGACAGTTAAATCCCCTTTATAAAACATGGCAAACATTTTTCCTTTGTGTTTTAAGCCTTGAGCTCCTTTTCCTTCAGCAATTACTACGTTTGGATTATTGCGAAAGTAGTCTTTCAATGAATCATACATGTCTCTCATTTTTCACCTCCCAAACGTATAGTGATCCTTTCCCAAAGAATTTTAACGTCGCTATTTGTTGACGGCAAATGATGGGTGGATTTTGGGCGTATAAGTCGAATAAAAACTATATCTATCCATGCATGAAATTAAATATAACCTATAGCCATCGTATTTTCCAATAGTCATACCCTGAAAATAAACTGTTTTTCACAAAATCTCTACTCAATATTCGTTCTTTATATCGCCATTTTCAGAAATTTGACACACGCAGTCCTACCCTATTAGGATGGTATTTAAATCGAAATATTTAACTGTTTGATATTTTTACTCTAGGAATAAATCTAATGTTTGATCGTATTAAAGAAGATATTAATAGTGTCTATAGTCGTGACCCTGCGGCTCGAAATTTTTTGGATGTGCTGACAACATACCCTGGTTTGCATGCTATTTGGATATATCGGCTTTCCCATAAGCTTTGGATACGTAAATGGTTTTGGTTCGCGAAAGTTATTTCTACTTTGGCTCGTTTTGCAACAGGTATTGAAATTCACCCAGGTGCTACTATTGGTCGGCGATTTTTTATCGATCATGGTTTAGGTGTGGTTATTGGTGAAACTGCTGAGATAGGGAACGATGTTACTCTCTATCACGGTGTTACCTTAGGTGGTACGAGTTGGGATGGTGGAAAGCGTCATCCTACTTTGGAAGATAATGTAGTCATTGGTGCTGGTGCAAAGCTCCTTGGCCCTATTACTATCGCCAAAAATGCTCGGGTTGGTTCTAATGCTGTTGTGATAAGAAATGTAGCTGCAGAAGCAACTGTTATTGGTATTCCTGCGCGTATCGTTAGTCGTAAAAGACACACCAACAAATTTGATGCATATAGTACCCGAAACACCGAACGTGACCCTGTTAGAAATGCTTTGGATATGGTGGTTGAACATGTCCAAGCTATTGATGAAAAAATCAAAGTACTTTCAGAATGTATGGATGAAGACGTTAAGAAATGTTGTGATGATTTGCCTAAATTAGATCTTCATGAGTTGCATGATGTGCTTGGTAGTTATCAAGAAGATATCGATAATATGACTTTTACTGATGCCGAGGAAGATAAGTAAATAATTGACTCTTTCGCTATACATTAGCAACGA
>JAAGZM010000828.1 GCA_024206355.1 Gammaproteobacteria bacterium
TAAAGAAAAAAATGTCTGAATGGCTCAAGTCAATCAAGGATGATGATGTTCGTGAAATTGCCGCAGAGGATGCAATTATAACGGGAGGTGCCATTGCATCAATGCTTCTTGGTGAGCAGGTTAATGATTTTGATATTTACTTTCGGACAAAAAAAACAACAAAAATTGTTGCAGAGTATTATGTTAGGCAGTTCAATAAAAAGCACAAATTAAAAGTTTCAAAAGGTGTTAATCCATATCAGCCAGAGGTAAGAGAGGAAACGCAAACAAATTGCAAAGGCATTACAGAAGAACGAATTGTTATATGGATGCAGTCGGCTGGTGTTGCCGGAGAAGTACAAAAACAATATAGCTACTTTGAAAATATGAATGAAGAAGCAGCTAAAGATTTCGCTGAATCAACAGCAAAAAAAATCAAGAAAACAAAAGAGAAATACCGCCCAGTATTCATGTCTCAAAATGCAATCACACTATCTGGGAAAATACAGTTAATCATTAGGTTTTATGGTGAGCCAGACGAGATACATGACAATTATGATTATGTTCACGCTATGAATTATTGGGATAACGGCACAGAAGAACTGAATCTACACCCTGAATCAATAGAGGCACTTTTGAGCAGGACTCTAGTTTACAAAGGCAGCCTTTACCCTATCGCAAGCATATTTAGACTTAAAAAGTTTATTGAGCGTGGCTGGAGAATTACAGCAGGGCAACAATTGAAGATAATGTGGCAAATAAGTGAACTGGATTTGACAGACAAATCTGTATTAAGAGAACAGTTAATAGGCGTAGATATGGCCTATATGCACCAGTTGATCCGCGCATTACATGACATAGAACCTGAAAAAATATGTAGCTCTTATGTTGCAACAATTATAGATAGAATTTTTGATTA
>JAAGZM010000829.1 GCA_024206355.1 Gammaproteobacteria bacterium
AGAAAGGTTATATGGAAAGGGATTGATAAGGATGGTCGCCGTATGATTGACCAGGCCTTTCCTGAATGGATGCGTAAAAAGAAAAACGAATCCGACATGTCAATTGAGATGCACAATGGTTCGATTTACCAAGTTGTTGGCTCTGATAATTTTGATAGTCTGGTTGGCTCTAACCCTATCGGTATTATATTCAGTGAGTATTCTATTGCCAACCCGCTAGTATGGGATTACGTATCGCCTATCCTAAATGAAAATGATGGTTGGGCTTTTTTTATTTATACGCCACGGGGTAACAATCACGGCAAAAAGTTATTTGATGCTGCTCATAAGATGGATAGTTGGTTCGCGCAAACGTTAACAATAGATGATACTAAAAGACCTGACGGCTCGCCTGTTATACGTCCTGAACATATCGAAGAAGAGCGTGAAATGGGTATGGCAGAAGAGAAGATTCAGCAAGAATATTATTGTTCGTGGGAGGGTGGCATGGAAGGCGCCTATTATACGGCAGAGCTTAGAGACTTGCAAAATTCTGATAGGTTTGGACAGTACCCACACGACCCACTTAAGCGAGTTCAGACGTTTTGGGATATTGGGATTAATGACCAAACATCTATTGTATTTACGCAGCGCGGTGATGACGGCAACCCGGTTATTATTGATTTTCTTGTTGGTCGTAACATATCGATAGCAGAGTGGATAAAAACACTTAGACAGTTGCCTTATGATTATGATGAACATTGGTGGCCTCATGATGGCGCTAACCGTGAGCAGTTTAGCGGTAAGAGTAAAGCAGACCAAGCGGCAGAGCTTGGCTTTTACGTTGAGATTTGCCCTAACCTGTCCCGTGAAGATGGAATTAACGCATCTAGGGGTATGATACGTGTAGCT
>JAAGZM010000830.1 GCA_024206355.1 Gammaproteobacteria bacterium
CCACTGGTTACAATTTGTCCACTTTCATCAATACCAAATTGACCATTTCTACTGTATGCAGATGTACCATCTGGCATAAGAATTTCAAAAAAACCTCGGCCGTTAATTGCCAAATCTAATGCATTTTCAGTCACCTGAATTGTGCCCTGATTGAAAGACTTTTGAGTACCTGTTAATTTTACCCCAGTACCAACCATCAGGCCACTGGGGAGTTCTGTGTTCTGTGAAGACTGGGTACCAGGTTGACGAATATTTTGATAGAGCAAGTCTTCAAAGACAGCTCTGGATTTTTTATAGCCAATCGTACTCGCATTCGCCAAATTGTTGGATATAATTGAAATATCCGTTTGCATGGCATCGAGGCCGGTTTTGCTTATCCATAATGCTGGGTGCATAATTCTTTACTCCTTTAGCTAACACGCAATAAATTATCTGCTTTATCGCCGAGCTCTTTAAACTCTTTCATGAACTTTATTTTCATTTCAAATTGACGGGAGAGAGCAATCATATCGGTTAATTCAGTGACTGCACTTACGTTACTACCTTCGAGTGTTTCAGTAATTAAATTGACTGAAGCATCAGCAGGTTCAGGTATTCCATCTACAGTATCAAATATGCCGTCAGCACCTTTTTTAATATTGATGGGTTCAGGATTAACTAATTTGATTCTATCTAGAATTTGAACCGCTGTTTTTGGAGCACCAAGCGGTACAATAGTGATGGTTCCATCTTTACCAATTTGCATTTTTTCAATGGGAGGAATGGCAATCGGTCCATTATTGCCGATGACTAGATTACCACGACCATTTTCCAAAAGACCATTGGCATTAATTCTTAAATCACCAGCTCTTGTAAACGCCTCATTACCATCAGGACGTTGAACAGCTATCCAACCTTCGCCTTTAACAGCAACATCTAGTGAATTACCTGTAGTGACTAAACTGCCTTCACCTAGGTTATAACCAGGTTTTTCTGTCTGCACAAAAACTCTTGATTGATGACCTTCACCAATTGATGGCATTGCCCTAAAGCTTTGAAGATCAGCTCTAAAACCAGTCGTTGAAGCGTTGGCTAAATTATTTGCAACGCGAGCTTGGGAAAGCATGTCTTCCTTCGCCCCACTCATCAATAAATATACGCCCTTGTCCATATCAGATCCTCTCTATACTTATTAACTATTAACGAATTTGTAAAATAGCTTGTGTCACTGTATTTGAAGTCTCAATTGACTTGGCATTCGCTTGGAAATTTCTTTGTGCTGTAATCAAGTTAACTAACTCTGCTGTTAAATCGACATTAGATGCTTCTAATGCACCAGAACGAATCAAGCCAAAACTTTGTGAACCAGCCTCTCCTGCAATAGCATCACCTGAATCAATTGTTGCTGTCCATGCTGTATTGCCCTCTTGTCTTAAACCTTGAGCGTTATCAAATCGTCCTAATGCTATTTTACCAAGTGCTGTTGATGTTCCATTTGTGTAATTTGCTCGAATAACTCCCTCATCACTAATATCAAGACCTGAAAGTTGCCCAGTACCAAAACCATCGTGACTTAAAGTAGATACAGCAAAACCAGTTGCAAATTGGGTTGGAGAGTTTGAGTTATAATCAATTTCTATTGCTTGATCAGCTGCACCTGTTGAATGCGAAATCAGACCTGAGCCATTAGCACTTAGCTCCTCAATACCAAAACTGGTTATTGGTCCTGTATATACGCCAGCATCATCAAAATTTATGGTGCCATATTTAGCACCTGAGGTAGTTCCTACAGTACCATCTACTACGTCTTTTAACTCACCATCAACAGCAACAAACTGAGCCCACTCATTGTCTGTCACAGAATTATCTTTTACATAATAAAAGGTTGCTACATGAGATTCTCCTAATGAGTCAATAATAGAGATAGAAGTAGAAGATGTATAAGTAGTTGGCTCGTCTTGATTAAAAAGAGCAGGATCTAATTCATCGGCAGTAGCTGGTAAATTCACACCGATTTCAATCTGAGATGTCACAGTTGGAGAGCCAGATGCTGATGGAAGATTTAGAGGAGAAGTACTACTTAAACTCGTCGCAGAAACAGTACCGTCATCATTTACAGGAAATACTCTTAAAAACTGTCCAGATGAATTAACAACAAATCCATCTGAGTTCACTCCAAGAGCACCAGAGCGAGTAAAAATTTGTTCTTGTGAATCAAGACTCGGTGACATAACAAACATGCCATCGCCACTAATTGCAAGATCAAGACTGTTAGAGGTAAAATCTAAGTTACCTTGGTTAAATTGTTGAGCAACTTTACTTAACAAAACACCACTACCAATTGCCGTAGAACTACTTCCAAGTGAAGAAGTAGCAAAAATATCACCAAATTCGGCACGAGATTCTTTAAAACCTGTGGTATTCACATTGGCAATATCATTACTGGTTACCGATAAATCAGCTTGTGCAGCGTTTAAACCACTTAATGCTGTATTAAAAGACATATCAAACTCCTCAGTTCTTGTCGTTAATTTAAAATATAATTGTTAGTTCTTAACCTTTGATTTGGCTAACATCATCTAAACTGACACTGCCCAAACCATCTAAATTGAGATATATACCACCATTTGTGCCACCAAGGTTGACACTGTCAACACGAGCATAGACACCAGTGGGTAAACTTGTTTCTGTACCGTAAACATCACCAGTCACTGACATCTGATAAAATCCTGCAGCAACTACATTGCCATTTTCATCTGTGCCATCCCAAACAAATTCGTTCGGTCCCTGTTGCAAATCACCTAACTCAATGGTTCTTATCAATTGTCCATTTTCATCTTCGATTCTTAACACACAGTCTGTAGCAGCAGATGAAAGTGCTGCCATTCCCTGGACTTCTGTTCCTCCATCAAAAGATGCTACATTTGATGGGACAAGAACTGTTCTACCAACGAGAGCAGAAGCTTGCAATGCTTGATTTGAAGTCATTGACGATGCTAGAGCAGAAAAGCTATCTTGCATGGCCTGAAGGCTTTCCAAACTACTAAACTCAGCCATTTGAGAAACAAATTCTGTATTGTCCATAGGTTTGAATGGATCTTGTTGGGCTAACTGTGTTGTCAGCAAAGCAAAAAAATCGGTTTGGTCTAGCTCAGTTTTACGGCTATCAAGATCGGCATCTGTGCTAGCTCCGATGCTATCTGCGGTAATACTGCTTGAACTGTCTACACTAAACATGAATACTCTCCGCTAATGTTATTATTGACCTAAAGTCAATGTACGTTGTAATAGTTTCTTGGCTGTATCAGCCACTTGTAAATTCGTCTGATAAGCTCTAGATGCCGATATCATATTCGCCATTTCTTCAATGGTATTAACATTTGAGGTATATATGTATCCATCTTGATCTGCTAATGGATGATCAGGAGAATAATTTCTAATCGGTTCGGCTTTACTTTCTACAATATCGACTACTTGAACACCAGGTGATTGCATCTGGCTTTTTTGATTACTCTTGTATAGCGTCTGAAACACAGGATGTTTTGCTCGATAAGTTTCACCAGAACTACTTGTTACACTCTGAGCATTTGCCATATTACTGGCTGTAGTATTTAGCATTACCGAATTTGCACTTAATGCTGACCCTGCAATTCCGAATATATTATAAAGTGACATAATTATTTACCTTGTAATTTCTGCTTTATTCGCCTTTGATAGCGGACATTAATCCTTTAAGTTTTCCGTCAAGAAACCTAAGACTCATCTGATATTCCATTGCGTTTTCAGCAAATGCGACCTGTTGGCTTGGTAAATCAACGGTATTACCATCACCAGTTCCTGTTTGAAAAGGAGTTATGTACTCCAATTGAACAGGAGCTCCGGCAGAAGTTGATGAAAAATGAGATGAGTGTGTACGTGAAATCCCACTAGCTTGTTGGCTTGTTGCTACCTTCAAAGCACTATGAAAATCAAAATCTCTTGCTTTATAGCCAGGAGTATTAACATTAGCTATATTTGAAGCAAGTACCTCAGAACGTTGAGCTCTTAATAAGAGCGCCTGTTCATGTGGTCCAAATGCGTTGTCAAAACTTATAGCCATCGAAACTAATATCCTAGTGTTTTATCATTACCAAGATATTGAGCAACTAATGTGCCAACATTAATTAACTAGGTATTTCAAAGAGTTATAACGATAAGATTAGAAATTGATAGAAAATATCGGCAATTGGTAACCGAATGGCGGCAAGAGAACTGCCGCCCGGCAAATAATTAATACTAGGATTTATTGAACAATAATATCGGTGTCTTTTAATTGCATCTGAACAGCATTAGCAAGTTCATTAGGATCAAACTTTGGAATAAAGTTATCAGCCCCAACTTTTTCAACCATTGCATTATTAAAGACACCACTTAAAGATGTATGAAGTAAAATATGTAAATCTTTCAATTCAGGAGCAGCACGAACTTCAGTAGTAAAGGTATAACCATCCATCTCTGGCATTTCAATGTCTGAGATAACCATAATGAGCTGCTCATAAATACTTCCTTTAGATGCCATTTCCTTTAGCATATTCAAAGCATCTAAACCATCTTTAGCCAAGATACTCTTGATACCAAGTTGAGTAATAGTCCTTTGTATCTGCTTTCTTGCAACAGCGGAGTCATCAGAAATAAGAACCACTCGTTGATCCTCAGGATCAAGCGTTCCTTCTGAAAGTTGCTCATCAGAAATTTCCACACTGGTAGGATTTATTTCAGCTAGTATTTTTTCAACATCAATAATTTCTACAATGTGTTCATCCATTTTAGTAATGGCTGTTAAATAGCTACCTTTTCCAGCGCCTTTCGGTGGTGGCAAAATATCAGACCATTTCATATTAATGATTCGTTCAACCGAATTAACCATAAAACCTGTTACTTTTCGATTATATTCAGCAATGATAACAAAAGCAGACTTTGTATCTTGAATTGGAGGACCACCGATCGCCATACTCATGTCTATGATTGAAGACGCAGTTCCTCGAATATGGGCAACACCACGTATCACTGGATGAGAGTGTGGTAGTACAGTCAGCGCAGGACAAGTCAGTACTTCTTTTACTTTAAACACATTGATTCCGTAAATTTGTTTACCGTGTAATCTGAAAAGTAATAGTTCAAGGCGGTTTTGCCCTACCATCTGGGTACGTTGGTTAACGCTTTCCATTATTCCTGACATTTAAAGCTCCAAAAAAAAATTCTAACTAGGATGCCATCGGCTATATCGATTAAGGCATGACAATTGCAAGGTAATTAATAAAACGTGGTGATTCGACAATTTATTGACGATAACAGTCACTTATTAATAATGATTTATAATTAAAGTTTAGGCTAATAATATGAAATGGGGTAGCTTTTTAATCACTATATTATTTTTATTTGTGTCTGACACACTTAAAGCGACAGTAATTCAAGATTTATACAGTTTAAAAACTGCTGCTGAGAGCTTTGTTCAATCAAAAATAACGATTGATATCGATAATAGAACAGAAGTTTCCAGTGGCAAATTAGACCCTAGACTTAGACTGACAGCCTGTACCAGCGAAATTATAGCTTTTATGCCACCAGGTAGTCGTCTGCAAGGGAATACAACCGTTGGTGTGCGCTGCGAACTTCCTAAACCATGGTCGATATATATTCCGGTAAAAATATCAATATTTAAAAAAGTTTTTGTTGCATTGAATAAAATGTCTCGTGGTCAAATTGTTAGCGAATCTGACATTGCACTTAGTGAAATAGATATTAGCCAAATAAGAGGTCATTCGTATATTAATAAAGATGACATTATTGGTACAA
>JAAGZM010000124.1 GCA_024206355.1 Gammaproteobacteria bacterium
GGGGCATAATGAACACAGGCAAAGCACTCAATGATTCACCCAGATCGGGTGAGGTTATCACTATAACAAAAGAGCCTACAGACTGGACTAGAAGGTTTGATCATTGGGTCGCATCAATATATATAAACGGGGCTTTACAACAGAATACAAACTGGGAAGATGGGACTTGGGAATGGCCCCCATTACAATTTTCAATAAGGGTTTAATATGAAAATAGAAACAGTGATTGTGTTGATAATTGGCATTATTTGTGGGTTAACTGCCTATGCTGTGGATTGGCAGCTTAAGCAAGACAAGGTGAGCAGCGAACAAGAATTAAGAATAGAAAAGCTTAATGCGTTGATAAAGTTACAAACCAAGCTGCATGAGCAGCAAGTCAAATTCAACGAAAAACAATATAACTACCCTCCAGCATTAATAAATAGACCTGCAAATGGATCGGGTTTAATACACAAATAATTATTAGGGGCGAATAATGGCTTTTTATTATGTAAAAGCAGGCGGTACAGCAACAGGCGA
>JAAGZM010000831.1 GCA_024206355.1 Gammaproteobacteria bacterium
GAACATATGCCATATATGTGTATTCACTTAGCTCAACCTCCTTTGATATTTCTAAATCAAAGAATATATAGGCTGGTTTATGGTCAACCTTACTATGATAAAAATCCCAATTTTTACTCATGTTTTTCTTCACTTAACGTTTAAGTTCAGCAGCGTTTGACAGCGGCATGTTTTTGCGAAAGCAAAAATGTGACGCAGTCAAACGTCGGCTGGAACGCCTTGTTATATGGCACCATAGTTCATGATACCCATGCCGTTCGATTTATCTTGACAACCCACTTGCCGTTTTCCTTTTCTACGAAGAAAACTATTGCAAACCCCCCGAGCATAGATGGGACTATCTTTTCAATACACAAAACTGCTTTATTCAGAACATAATTCAGTCCTACCCTAGATAAACCTAAAACAGGCTGGTCTTCAGGTTTCCAAATGTAGCCTGCTCTATGTAGCCGTTTGTTATCTTCCCAGCTCACAATTGGAATAAAGCCGTTCATTGATGTTAGTTTTACAGGTTCCGCATTATATGAATTGGCTGCCAGGAATTTCTGGAATACTTCTTCTGGAATATCCGCCCATTTAGAGTCTCCGCCAATGGCGGTGCTGCAACTGCTAGGCTTGCTTAAAACTGCGACTTTTCCATTCCATGTAGATTCTTCACTTTGGATTTTAAGTTCATTAAAAACTGATCGATATACAGCCGCCTCGGCACTCGACTTTAAACCAAGGTATGACACGATACAGATACTTAATAGAGCCACAATAAGGATTACAACACTTTGTATTTGTATTCTATTCATACCATATAAC
>JAAGZM010000832.1 GCA_024206355.1 Gammaproteobacteria bacterium
AGTACAACCGGTTTACCGCTTGAGTCAAAATCATCAGCTGCTAAATGTAATGATCTATTTTTATCATTTGGATCAATAACAGTTCTGTAACTGCCTGTTACTTTGTCACCTAATTTTAATGTTTTCATATTGATACCCCATTAAGTACAACCCCCAGAAATTCATCCTTGAATGCGTAGGCTGGGAGTGACATTTCTTCATCATTGTCAACTCCAGGCCATACACCTGTATCAAGACATTCTGCCAATCTATTAAGATTCGTCCTATATTGCTTGTGCCCTTCTTCTGCTGATTCATCATTAAAGGCATGGACAGCGTTTAAAAAGGGTGGTGTTTTTTCGACGCACAAAAATTTAAACTGTTTAAAATCTCCAGTAACCTGATAGATGCCGTCTTGGTACATCGCCTGGCTAATGTGATAGCCTAGATCGTAAGCCTTCTTTGCGAAGAATTGAGGCCTAACACTTTGTACACTTTTCAGGTCTGTACAATGATGATTCAAATAATCTGGCCTAACTCGACAATTCAGACCTGTTTCTTCGTCAGTCCAGTATATTGATTGCTCGGCTAAACCACCATTTAATAATGTCATAGCATATTCATTTTTCCCCACCGCTTCAGCCATGCCCTTTATTTGCTCAATATCATCAGGTGTTAATATACTTTTCCCTGTTTGTTTTTGAAATTCTGCATACCCTGCAGCAGCGGGCTTTGACGTTATTAAACAACCAGCAGCACCTTTCGCAGTAAAAAATGAAGCCCATTCTTTTTTATCATCTTTGCTACGTCTAGCACATTTTATGCC
>JAAGZM010000125.1 GCA_024206355.1 Gammaproteobacteria bacterium
ACTGTATGGCTTATTATTTGTGGTGGGCAGTGAGTTAGCCTCTCCAGTTTTAAATTTATTTATGTTCATCATATCGACACAAGCCATTATCATGTCGATATAATAGAGATATGTCGACATATTGTCTTTACATGTCGATGGTATCGACATATGATTATAACGTGTCGATATAATAGAGAATTACAAACATGACGTGGAAACCAGACCAGCCCTACAATGATTTACCACAGCTCCCACCCAGTACCGATTTGGATTCTGTTGCGATCTTAAAAGCATGTATTCCAGCGCGCGCTGCACTAGCTGAATTAAAGCAGGCAGGTGAGCTTTTACCTAATCAGGGACTATTGATTAACGTATTACCGTTATTGGAAGCAAAGGATAGTTCTGAAATAGAAAATATTGTTACCACTACCGATAAGCTGTTCCAATACGCAGATGAAGACAATCTTGCCGACCAAACCACAAAAGAAGCTCTCCGATATAGAACAGCATTAAATCAAGGCTTCCGAGCGCTATCTGAACGACCATTGAGTGGGAATACCGCTGTGGAAATTTGTAGCACAATCAAAGGAATTGAGATGGAGGTGCGTAAAGTTCCTGGAACGACCGTGGCTAACCCTGTAACCGAAGAGGTGATCTATACTCCTCCGGAAGGTGAAAATGTAATTAGAGGCTTATTGGCAAATTGGGAAACGTTTTTACATCAGGATGATGGTATTGATCCTCTAATTAAAATGGCTGTTGCCCATTATCAATTTGAAGCAATCCATCCGTTCCTCGATGGAAATGGTCGAACAGGCAGAGTGTTAAATATATTGTTTTTAATTAATGAAGGTTTATTGAGCTTACCAATCTTATATTTAAGTAGATATATTGTACAAAACAAGCAAGATTATTATCAACTATTGACCTCGGTCACTAGAGATGAGAATTGGGAAGCCTGGGTCCTCTATATGCTTAAAGCTGTGGAAAGCACAGCTGATTGGACTACAAAAAAAATCGGCGCAGTTAGAACACTTATAAACCATACGACTGATTTTGTAAGAGATAAACTGCCGAAAATATATAGTCATGAGTTAGTTCAAGTTATTTTTGAACAACCATATTGTCGAATTGGAAATCTAGTAAAAAGAGATATAGCAAAGAGGCAAACTGCCTCAGTCTATTTAAAACAATTATGCGATATCGGTGTTTTAGATGAAATTCAGGTAGGAAAGGAAAAACTGTTCGTTCACTCCAAACTGATCAATCTAATGACAAGAGACATCAATGAATATAAAAATTACTAAATGCATTGATAACAAAATTAAATTAATTTATAGAGAAGTAAAATGACCAACAATAGTATTGTACAAAAACTCTGGAATCTATGTGACGTATTAAGAGATGACGGTTGTTGAATTGCATCTAAAAGTGAACC
>JAAGZM010000833.1 GCA_024206355.1 Gammaproteobacteria bacterium
ATCATCAAATACTTTACTACACAATTACCAGTCACAGAAAACATCAGAAGATAGTTATAATGTGTGGTTAGAGGTACTAACATTACTGGAAATCGATAAAGATGATCCTGAGTACGCAAGTGCTCCTGAACCCCAAGATGTTAATGCTCCCGGTGGTTCCGGCATGGGGTGGGTAAAATTCAGTGCCCTAGCAACACATGATCACAGTGAAAGCAACAGGGAAGCAGGGCTGCACATTGAGTTTGATACTGTATCAAACGACACAGGATGGATACCGTTACCCATTCAGGAAATGGATTTAGACCAAGAGTTTCGCGGTACACAGGACACTAAACTGCGCCATGAACTAGGAGGGTTATTCAATCAAGTACACTTATCCAAGAAGATACGCAGGGAACTACAATCTGTGTCTCGTACTCGCACAGTAACAAATAAACGCAGAGGAAAATTACATAAAAGGGCTTTATATAAAACTGCTGCGGATGCTATGGCTAAAGTGTTTAAGCAACGTGATGTGCGTTTTACTCCAAAGACCACCAGTGTAATGTTGTTACAAGATTGGTCAGGAAGTATGGGATGCAATAAGTTTAAAACTGCTAGAGTTGCAACGCATGAGGTAGGACGGGTACTAAAGTCCCTAAAGCTAGCCTTTGCTATCTATGGATTCAGTACCCGTTGTACTGATAATTTATTATTTAAGATGAAGAGTTTTTCTGAGACCTTTAGTACAGAGAAATACAAGCACAGGTGCGTTAATGCTAGCCACAATATGCACAGTAA
>JAAGZM010000834.1 GCA_024206355.1 Gammaproteobacteria bacterium
ATCTTTGTTGCCTAAATACCCAGGACTACATACTCATCAACGCGCACTTGATGCAAAAGATGCTGAACATGGCACTAGCATTCACTTTGTGACAGAAGAGTTAGACGGCGGTCCAATCGTTGAACAACAGAGCTTCCCTATCGAAGCTGATGATTCAGCAGACAGTCTATTTAATAAAGTACAAAAGCTCGAGCACAAGATGTACCCGGAAGTCATTGGTTGGTTTTGTGAAAGCAAGTTGAAATTGGTTGATGACCAAGTTTGGCTCGATGGTAAAGCAATATAATAATGGGGTCAGAGTAAATTGATATTAGGTTCGGTTAAAATTACCCACAAAATTGTATATCAATTGACTCTGATCCCATTATTTGTAGCACTATTGCTATCAACCTTTTCAATTTCAGCAGACGTATTACCTTGTCCTGAAGGCTCATTTTATGAAATACCTTCCTATGATGTGACTTACGATCTCATTCGTAAGGGCAAAAAAGTCGGTAGTGCCCGTCGAACTTTAAAGCCAGTCAAAGAAAATCACTGGCAGCTTTCAATGAACTCTAAAGCTAGTGTGTTGGTGGTTAGTTTTGAATATAAACAACAAAGTGCCTTCACTTGGGTAGACAATTCTCCTCGCCCCGATAGTTATCTTCAAAAAGATAAAAACAGTTTAAAATCTGCAAAAGCCTATAAACAAAACTTTAACTGGCAAGAGATGACAGAAACTGGCAGTTATAAAAAGAAAAAGTGGCAGCTACCTCTTAAAGCAGGTATCCAAGATCGCCAGACATCCATACTCAGCTTACGACAAGATCTTTTACAACAAAGAAGCCATGAAACATATAAATATCCAGTGAGTTATAAAGGCAAGATTAATGATGATGTCTATGTATTAATCGGAGAAGAGTCACAACAAACACCGGCTGGAACTTTCAATACCCTAAAATTTGAGAGAACCCACAAGAACGCACAAAGAGTTAGCTACTTCTGGCTAGCCAAAGAACTGGATTATCTCCCTGTACGAATCCGACAAACCAAAGAAGGTCAAGAGCAAGCAGACATGCTCTTATCATCTATCAACTAGCCAATCTATATCTTCTAAACTAGCAA
>JAAGZM010000835.1 GCA_024206355.1 Gammaproteobacteria bacterium
CATATTAGGGTCTAACTCAAGCCCAATACCTTCAAGGTAGTTCACCAGACCAATACGCTCAATCATTTCACCCGTACGTTCATGCTCAAGGGCATTTTCAGCAAAGAAGTCAATCATTTCACCCGTTAAATCAACCAGCTCATCAAGCATCGGTGTATCATAAATTGTTACCTTAGACATAAATGTCCTCCTTGTCGCTACATATTGGCTGTCTAGAAACACTTCTCTGAAATACTAGCAGGTGGTTTTGAAAGGCAGCTCAGACAAATAACCCTACATAGAATATGGTTATAAAACAATGGTTTATGGACACATTTATGAATACTTTATCATTAAAGTCAACTATTAATTGATTTATATCAATTAATAGTAATTTAGAGGAAGGGAAAAAATTGAAAGTCTACGCAAGAAATTTATTTAGCTTTAAACAATGAAATATGTCCACTATGTTTGCAAGTGGGCATGCTTTAATTGCCGCCTGTAAGTCATTAATCATTGCCTGAATTTTATCAGTTGAATCTTGAGTCTGGCTTGCCAGCGCCCTCACTTCATCAGCCACAAA
>JAAGZM010000836.1 GCA_024206355.1 Gammaproteobacteria bacterium
ACAAATAGGGCAAGCCATTGGCGGCGCTGTTGATAAAATAGAGCAACAAAATATCAAGGCCAAGCAAGATAAGGCTAGAGAATTTGCTATTGAGCAAAACAATCAGTTTACGCAAGACTTTGCCATGATGGATAGGCAACTTAGACAAGAATCGAAAAATGGCGACGAATACGAACAGGGCATGATTAAATTCATGGAATCGTCAAAAGCTTATGCTGATGAAGTGGCGGGCGATGAATACCAGACAGAAGCAGCTCAGAGCTTATTTTCAGACCTTAAAGCAAAAAACTACAGCTATATAACACGAACGGCTCAAGACTTAAATAAAGCTTATTCTATGGGCTTAGTTAACGACTTAATAAACACAGAAGTTAGTAATGTTTATAATAACCCTGACCTAGCTGAGCAAAGTTTAAAATTATCAGTAGCGGCAATAGATAGCTCACAGCTTACAGAGGTAGAAAAGCAAGAAAAAAAGCGTGCCGTAAGAAACGATATAGGCTACATAAAAATAACTTCCATTGCTGACGCAGACCCAGAGAAAGCATTAAAGATGCTGCAAGAGCCAAGCAATACTAAAAATATGCCTGTACAAAAGCTTTTACAGTTAACTCAGTACGCCTCAAGAAAATCATCGGAGCAGGATGCGGCATACATAGCGCAGCAAAGAAAGTTCGATAAATTAGCTGACGAAAGAGAAAAGGCTATCGAAGAATCAACAGCAAAAGACTTATTTGAAAAACAAGCGTTAAATGAACTTACCTTGAATGACGTTCAAAGTAATAGAGATAATTTATCTCAAGCTGATTA
>JAAGZM010000837.1 GCA_024206355.1 Gammaproteobacteria bacterium
ATGTGAAAAGTAGTACCGATATCTGTTGCTGAGGTCACAGCCATTTCACCATTATGATGCTCAGTAACAATAAAGTGACAAAATGATAGACGTTTACTGGCATCTTCTTCATCATCGAGGGGATCATTACTGAAATAAGGCTCAAATATTGACTGTTGTTCATCGCCTGTCAATCCAACGCCATTATGGGTTATTTTTACCCAAATAGCGTTATAACACTCTTGTATTCTAACCTTTATAAGAGGTACAAAATCCTTAGATTCAACCTCAGCAATAGCATGTAAACAATGACGGAGTAAATTTAAATAAACCTGTTGTATTTCCGCCACATGACAATGTATATCAGGTAGGTTTTTATCATACTTTCGTTCAATCGAAATACTACTAAACTCAATACCCTGGGGTACGGTGAGAATTTTATTAGCCAACTCTAATGCATGATCCATTAGATCAACCATATTAATTTGCTGTTTTTTATCAAGTTGCGCATTAGCAAAATCTAATAAGTTATTAATAATAGCTGTGGCTTGATTACCCTGCTCTAATGCATCGGTTAACTGAGTCTGCACCGCTGTTAGCTGTTTCGAACAATCAACTGAAGTTTGATCTGAAAGAATTGTCACATCATCATTGATCTTTTTCAGATCAACTAACATATTTTGTAATGGTCCACTAATGTCATTTGCAGTAGATGAGGCTAACTCACCCATTGATGACATACGGTCACGTTGGATTATTCTGTTTTCTGATTTAACATGCTGTGATACATCATGTATCAATATGGCGATGCCAGGCTTGTTTGTATCTTTTAACGGATACAGGGTAATGTCATAGTGTCGTAAGCCACTGTGTCCTTGTCGGAGCGAAGTAATACGCTGGCTTTTTAATACCTCATCTATCTGCTCAGCTGATATAAACATAGAAGGATAAACATCCCATAAGTTATTACCCAGAGCATCCTTTGCTGGTATAGCAGTGAGTTGTTCAGCTTTAATATTCCATTGAGTTACAGTTCCATCAGCATCAAGACCTACCAGCATAAAAGGC
>JAAGZM010000838.1 GCA_024206355.1 Gammaproteobacteria bacterium
AATATTTGGAGTTATTGCCAGCTTAGGAATGGCAGCACTTTATTTGCCTAATATGCCAGCAGCTCTAATTTGGCCACAAGAATGGTTGATGGTTTTAGCTTGGTTTGGACTAGGTGCCTTATCTTATCGATTCATCTACCTTAAACCTAAAATCCTCAGTTGACCGGCTATGAATTATGATTATGTACTTCAAAACAACAACTTACAGAAGGATTAGTATTCATCCATTGATTTAGTTTGCCTACGCATTTGATTGCATGTTTTTTAGACTCATTGACTTGACGGCAAAAGCCTTACATAGAATGACTATGAACGGCTTTCTAGTCGGCGCCACTAAGCCTAAAAAACACACACTCAAACGCATCCAACTGAGGGTTCTAGGGTGACATACCCACAAATTTTTACTAATATCAAACAATTCAATTTATTCAGAAACCTGTTGGATCCATACAACAAGGATTTTAAATGCTTAAAACTACAATTCACTTTCTAGCAACAATCGTTATTACAACAGTACTTATTAGCATCGTATCGAGTCAACTGGTACTTGCTGATATTCAAAGTTTTGGACTTGATATTAGTAACCTAAACCGCCTTGAAGTAACGGCTAAAGATATTATTGGCATTGGTCCGATATTATTATTGATGATTGGATTATCCTTTCTTGTCGCTTTTATTATTGCACGTTATTCATTCCGCTTTTTTGGAGGTAACAAAAAAGTTTGGACAATAACTGCTGGACTATTCTCATTTCCAGTAACATTGTACCTCATTAAATATTTTATGGGCGTCACAATACTTGCTTCAGCAAGAACGACAGTAGGTATGCTGTTCATTGCTTGTTGTTGTGCAATTGGTGGATGGATATATAGTATTTTGAGTACTAAACCAGGAGATAATACCATTGCATAAATTATTAAAAAGTATCGTATGTACAAATGTAATATTGTTATTCATGCTGACTGGATTTAGCTATTCCGCACAAGATTACCAAGTATCAACTGTTGCAGAGAACTTAGAATATCCATGGTCAATCGCTTTTTTACCCAATGGTGACATGCTAGTTACAGAGCGTGAAGGAAACTTACGACTTATCCACAAAGGAGAATTACTGAAGCAATCTATCGGTGGGCTTCCTGAAATTTATGTCCAAGGACAAGGAGGTTTATTTGATGTATTAGTCGATCCAGACTTTGACACAAACCAGAAGCTATATATCTCATTCGCATCAGGTGATAGAAATGCCAATGCTTTAAAAGTGATCAGTGCTCGCCTTGAGGGTATGGCTCTTAATAATGTAAAAACAATACTCACAATTTCACCAACTAAGGATACTCCGCATCATTTCGGCGGTCGAATGGCTCTAATTGGTGATGGAAGCCTATTAGTAACTTCCGGAGAAGGCTTTAACTACCGAGAGAAAGCACAGTCACTCGATAACATGCTCGGTAAAATTTTACGTATCAACACTGATGGCTCTATACCATCAGATAACCCTTTCCTGAAGCATGAAAAAGCTAAGCCAGAGATCTATAGCTACGGTCATAGAAATCCTCAAGCTATTTTAGTTTCTAAAGCAGGGAAAATTTGGTCACATGAACACGGTCCTAAAGGTGGTGACGAGCTCAATTTAATTGCCATTGGCCTAAACTACGGCTGGCCAGCTGTTACCTTTGGTATTGATTACTCTGGTGCTGTTATTTCCCCCTTTACAGAAGCTGAAGGAATGGAGCAACCAGTTATAAACTGGGTGCCATCAATCGCACCGGCTGGAATGACCGAATATCAAGGTGATATATTTCCTCAATGGCAAGGTAATCTCTTTGTGGCTGCACTGGCTGAAAAAAGTGTGCATCG
>JAAGZM010000839.1 GCA_024206355.1 Gammaproteobacteria bacterium
GGTTTAGGGTTTAGGGTTTAGGGTTTAGGGTTTAGGGTTTAGGGTTTAGGGTTTAGGGTTTAGGGTTTAGGGTTTAGGGTTTAGGGTTTAGGGTTTAGGGTTTAGGGTTTAGGGTTTAGGGTTTAGGGTTTAGGGTTTAGCCGAGTCCCCACATGAGACCCCTGAGTCCCCACATGAGACCCCTGAGTCCCCACATGAGACCCCCGAGAGTCCCCACATGAGACCCCTGAGTCCCCACATGAGACCCCTGAGTCCCCACATGAGACCCCCAAGGTCCTCACATGCGGCGGCTAGAACAAATCCCTGGATGGCAACACGTCAAATCCCTGAGGTCGATGTCCTCCCTCCTCCGTCCTCCTTCCTCCCTCCTCAAGCGCCTCTCAGACGCCTCTCAGACGCCTCTCAGGCGCCTCTCAGAAGCTTCTCAGGGAGCCTCTCAGACGCCTCTCAAGGAGCCTCTCAGACGCCTCCCAAGCGCTTCTCAGAAGCCTATCAGACGCCTCTCGGACGCCTCCCAGAAGCTTCTCAGTGAGCCTCTCAGGGAGCCTCTCAGGGAGCCTCTCAGGGAGCCTCTCAGGGAGCTTCTCAGACGCCTCTCAGTGAGCCTCTCAGACACCTCTCAGACGCACCGCAGACGCCCCCCAGAAGCCTTTGGGACGCGTCTCAGAAGCTTCTCAGACGCCTCCCAGGGAGCCTCTCAGGGAGTCTCTCAGACGCCTCTCATACGCCCCTCAGACGCTTCTCAAAAGCTTCTCAGACGCTTCTCAGACGCCTCAGGGAGCATCACAGACGCCCCTCTTAGCCTTTCAGGCGCCTCTCAGACGCCTCTCAGAAGCCTCTCAGGGAGCCTCTCAGACGCCTCTCAGACTCCTCTCAGGCGCATCTCAGAAGCCGTTCGGACGCGTCCCAGGAGCCTTTCAGACGCCTCACAGGGAGCCTCTCAGGGAGCCTCTCAGGGAGCCTCTCAAACGCCTCTCAGACGCATCCCAGAAGCCTTTTCAGACGCCTCCCAGAAGCCCCATCAGACGCCTCTCAGGGAGCCTCTCAGAAGCATCTTAGACGCCTCTCAGGAAGTCTCTCAGGCGCTCCCAGGTGGCCTCTCAGACGCCTCTCAATGAGCCCCTCATACGCTTCTCAGATGCCTCTCAGACGCCTCTCAGGGAGCCTCTCAGAAGCCTTTCAAACGCTTCTCAGGGAGTCCCTCAGGCGCTCCCTGCGGGGCGTTTGAGAGGCGTTTGGCAGGCGCCTGAGAGGCTCCCTGAGATGCTCCCTGGGAGGCGTCTGAGAGGCTTCTGAAAGGCTTCTGAAGGGCGTCTGAGAAGCGTCGGGGAAGCGTATGAGAGGCTTCTGAGAGGCGTGGCGCACCAGAAGCGCTCTCCAGCGCTCCTCAAGTGCCCCCAGGCGTCCCCAGGCGTCCCCAGGCGCTCCCAGACAATCAGTGATTACCGAACCGCTTGCTGTATGACTGAGGCGATCCAACCAGACCAGGGATTAAACGTTACAGGGAGTAGTGCGGCCGCAATTCCCTGTGCAAAGGCAAGAAGCAGACGAGGCGTAGCATTCCTGTGGCGCCTGCCTATTCCTTTACAACCAGGGATTACCGAACCGTTTGCTACATGACTGAGGCGATCCAGTCAGACCAGGGATTAAACGTTCCAGGGATTAAGCGTTCCAGGGATTAGACGTTTTAGGGTTTAGGGTTTAGGGTTTAGGGTTTAGGGTTTAGGGTTTAGGGTTTAGGGTTTAGGGTTTAGGGTTTAGGGTTTAGGGTTTAGGGTTTAGGGTTTAGGGTCAACCA
>JAAGZM010000840.1 GCA_024206355.1 Gammaproteobacteria bacterium
AGGTAGTTCATTCCTTGGTTTGCCAAAGTAGCCATTTGAACATCAAGAAGTGAAATATCGATGTGCTGTCCTAGTTGACTTTCATGACGAGCCATTAACGCAGCTAAGATTGCATTACATGAATAAAGGCCTGTCATCACATCAACTAATGCAACGCCCACTTTCATTGGATCGCCATTAGGTTCACCAGTGAGGCTCATCAATCCACCTTCACCCTGAATCATTGCGTCATAACCAGGTTTATGGGCAAAAGGTCCGCTTTGCCCAAATCCTGTGATTGAGCAATAGATTAATTTGGGATTGAGCGACTTTAGCTGTTGATAATCTAAACCATATTTAGATAGTCCGCCAACCTTATAGTTTTCGATAAATACATCTGCATTTGCAATCAATTCTTTGATAATTTGTTGACCTTCAGGGCAGGTGATATCAATAGCAATAGACTGCTTATTTCGATTGACACAGTGAAAGTATGCTGCCTGAGGAGGTTGTTTTTCAGTTGCAGGTTTTATAAAAGGAGGGCCCCAATAACGAGTATCATCACCTTTATTGGGACGTTCAACCTTTATTACGTCGGCTCCAAAATCAGCGAGCATCTGAGATGCCCATGGACCAGCCAGAATGCGACTTAAATCGATGACTTTTATTCCATCGAGAGCTCCGACTGGGGTTGATTCCGACATTAGCAGAAAGCTTGAATTCCAGTTATGGCACGTCCTAATATCAATGCATGGACATCGTGAGTACCTTCGTAGGTGTTTACTGCCTCAAGATTCATTACATGACGGATAATGCCAAATTCATCACTAATACCATTGCCACCATGCATATCGCGAGCGACGCGTGCGATATCAAGAGACTTACCACAGTTATTACGCTTCAATAAGGAGATGAGTTCTACAGGACATTGCTCATTATCCATTAGTCGGCCCATCTGTAGACAACCTTGTAAGCCCAAGCTTATTTCAGTTTGCATATCAGCAAGCTTTTTCTGAACTAATTGGTTAGCTGCTAGAGGACGATTAAATTGCTTTCTATCCAAGGTATAATTACGAGCGCTTTCAAAGCAGAATTCTGCTGCTCCCATTGTACCCCAAGCAATACCATAACGAGCTTTATTCAAGCATCCAAAAGGTCCTGCTAAACCTTTAATTTCTGGAAACATGTTTTCATCAGGTACAAAGACGTTGTCCATGACGATTTCACCGGTGATAGAAGCACGCAACGAAAACTTACCTTCTATTTTTGGTGCAGACAATCCATCCATACCTTTTTCGAGTACAAAACCTCTAATGACATCCTCTAACTTAGCCCAAACTACAAAGACATCGGCAACAGGGGAGTTGGTTATCCACATTTTATTTCCTGTTAGTGAATACCCTCCATCTACTTTTGTAGCTCGAGTGCTTAAGGAAGCAGGATCACTCCCTGAGTCAGGCTCTGTTAAACCAAAACAACCTATCCATTCTCCTGAAGCGAGCTTAGGCAGATATTTCATCCGTTGCTCTTCAGAGCCGTATGTATAAATTGGATGCATTACCAGCGATGATTGAACACTCATAGCACTACGGTAGCCACTATCAACTCGTTCAACTTCACGAGCAACTAAGCCATAACTGACATAATTGACTTCGCTACCACCATATTGGGCTGAAAGTGTTGAGCCTAAAAGACCAAGTTCTCCTAGCTCGTTCATAATAGCTGGATCAAACGTTTCATCACGATTTGCCATGAGTACTCTTGGCAATAGCTTACTTTGACAATAGTCGTGAGCCGTATCACGGATCATTCTTTCTTCTTCAGTTAGTTGACTATTTAGAAACATCGGATCTTGCCAGTTAAATGCTGTTAATGATTGACTCATGTGATTCTTCCCTTGTTAATACGTGTATTTATAGTGTCACTATATATTTAATATTCCAATAAGTATAATATATTGATTTTATGGATATAATAAATTAAATATATGAACTTGAGTCGCCTAAACTATTTTTGCCAGCTAGTTAATATCGGTAACTTTACCCGTGCTGCTGAACAAATTGGTATTGCTCAACCTGCTTTGAGCATATCGATACAAAAATTAGAGCAAGAACTTGGTTTGAAACTTATCAATCGTGCTGAAAAAAAAGCGCTATTAACATCTGAAGGGAAGGTGCTTTATGAGTCTGCAACTAAGTTATTGGCTCAAGCAAAACAGGTCGAACTTGAACTTCAGGAAATGAAAGATTTATCAAGAGGCACAATTCGACTTGGTGTTTCAGCAATGATGGGATCTTATTATTTACCTGATGTACTCACCTCCTTTAAAAAGGAATATCCACATTTAAAACTTATCTTATTTGACCAAGGTACATCTACACTAGAGAAAATGTTACTTAATGGTGAACTCGACTTGGCATTAGTACGAGCCGATCAAGAAAATCCTCAGTTAAGTTACTCCGGCCTTATCGAAGAAGAAATAGTTGCAGGTATATCTACAGAACATCCACTAGCTCGACGGGAAAGTATTACTCTTGAAGAGTTTTGTTATCAACCGCTGGTGATGTTTCATGAAGATTATTTTTTAAGAGAAGCTGTGGGTCAATACTCTAATGAGCATCAAATTGTATTAGATATACGAATGGAAACTAACTTAATCGAATTACAAAAATCGTTAGTAAAAAATCAAGTGGGGATAACAACATGCTTATCAATGATTCTCAAAGACGAAGCAGAAATGGTTTCGTTATCATTTAAACCAATCATTGAGCTTAAACTAGGACTGGCTTGGAAGCATAGTCGTTATCTTTCTAAAGCGAGTAAAACGTTGATTGAATTTTTAGAAACAAAAGAAGTATTAACGAAATATTAAGACTGATGTGCTTGTGTAAGACAATCTAAAAAAGTCTGAACCAGACGTGATGGCTTAGGTGAGCTGCGATGAATGGCAAAGAACTCACATTTATAGTTAAACTCTTCAGTACCTATGGCGCGAATTAACCCTTCCTCTACTAGTGATTTCGCATAGTGATCGGGGAGGTATCCTATATAACATCCTGAAAGTAACAAATGAACAATTGCCTCTTGATCATACACTGTCACTGAACGATCCATTGCAAGTTTTCGTCCAACTTCCATATTTGGAGAGTGGTAACCAAGCCCTGCATATTTACAAGCTAAGATGTCTTTCTTAGTAATATTTTTGTTATCAGCTTCAAATAATGGATGTTCTTTACCACAGTAGAGAAATACCTTTTCATCAAAGAGTTTGTTGTAAGTTATACTGGGTGATGTTCGATGACCGGGAATAACTCCCACTTGTAAACGGCCTTCTATAACACCACGTTCTATTTCATTCAAATATTCAATATAGATGCTAAGAGAAACTTCAGGAGCAAGTTTATCAAAGCTTTTAAAGGCTCGATCAAGGTGCGCATCAGGGTTTGAAGCAATTTTATCGAACAGTGCAATGTTTATTTGCCCGGTTAAGCGATTATGTACATCGCTTATTTCAGCACGAAACTCATCAAGAGATCCAAGTAGTCGCATAGTAGCTTTATAGACATGATGACCTTCTTCGGTGAGTGAGAAACCACTTCTCCCTCGACGGCAGAGTGTTACACCTAAACGAATTTCAAGGTCCTTGATATGAGTTGATATTGTAGAGCGTCCAATATTCAACTCTAATTCTGCAGCTGATATTCCACCGGCTTCAGTTACACTTTTAAATACTCGAAGTCGTCGAATATCAACATCACTTAACTGCCCAAGTAATACTTGTTTTGTCATCTCAATTCCTTTGTATCCTAATGTTTGATAAATATCAATCTAAACATTTATAGATAGTAATTTATAAAACATTAAAAGAACAGTAAAGTTGTTTCTTTTAGAAAACTTTAACTGAGAGGGTTGTGATGATCGCAACAGACAAATTGGCAGGTATTACCCAACAGCAATTTGAATCACATTGGATGCCCTTTACAGGAAACCGTGATTTCAAGAATGATCCACGTATTATTGTTTCTGCAGAAGGTAATTATTACCAAAGTGCAGATGGTAGAAAAATATTTGATGGACTCTCTGGTTTATGGTGTACAGGACTTGGTCATAGTCGTCCTGAAATTAATGAGGCTGTTAGCCAACAGATTAAGCAGCTCGATTATAGTCCTGCTTTTCAGTTTGGTCATCCAAAGGCCTTTGAGTTTGCTGAACGTATAACCCAATATATGCCTGATGGTCTTAACCGCGTATTTTTTACAGGGTCTGGATCTGAATCTGCCGATACGTCTTTAAAAATAGCTAGAGCATATTGGCGCAAAAAAGGCTTAGCAAGTAAGACAAAATTAATTGGGCGAGCTAAAGGCTATCACGGTGTTAACTTTGGCGGCATCAGTGTTGGTGGTATTGTCGGTAATAGAGCAATTTTTGGCGAGGCTGTATCAGCTGATCATCTTGTTCATACCATGTTACCTGAAAATAAGTTTATAAAAGGTATGCCTGAAAAGGGAGCGGAGCAAGCGGATGACTTGCTAGAATTGATTGCATTACATGATGCATCTAACATCGCAGCAGTTATCGTTGAGCCACTTGCAGGATCAGCTGGAGTAATACCTCCACCTGTTGGTTATTTGCAACGGCTTCGTAAGATCTGTGATCAACACGATATCTTACTCATCTTTGATGAAGTCATAACGGCATTTGGAAGAATGGGCGCTAAGACTGGCTCAGAAGAATTTAACGTTGTGCCGGATATCATCAATATTGCTAAACAAATGACCAATGGTGCGATACCTATGGGTGCTGTTATAGCATCTCAAGATATATATGATACTTTTATGGATAATGGTGGCCCTGACTATGCGGTAGAGTTACCTCATGGACATACATATTCTGCTCATCCAGTTGCTTGTGCTGCTGGACTTGCTAATCTTGATGTACTTGAAAGAGATAATTTGATTGGAGCTGTAAAAGATATTGCTCCTGTTTTTGAAGAAGCTTTGCATTCACTTAAAGGTATACAATACATCACAGACATCCGTAATTATGGATTAGCTGGCGCACTTAGCATCGAACACGCACCGGGTGAACCGATGCTACGACCTTACCTTATAGCCATGAAGATGTGGCAAAAAGGTTTTTATGTTCGATATGGTGGAGATACCATGCAGTTAGGATTGCCTTTTACCGTCACCAAAAATGAAATTGATTTATTAATCAATGCATTAGGTGAAACAATTAACACTTTAGATTAAGAGACAAAATAATGAATACAGTAGGACATCTCATAAACGGAGAGCAACGCTCTGACGCAAATCGCACTCAAGATGTATATAACCCATCTACAGGTGAAGTGATAAAACAAGTTGCACTTGCTTCCAAAGTGACTACCGAAGAAGCTATAGCTGCTGCTCAAGCCGCTTACCCGTCATGGCGTGATACACCACCGGCGAAACGTGCAAGAATAATGTTCAAGTTTAAAGATTTACTTGAACAAAATGCCGATAAAATTTGTACGATGATCGGAGAAGAGCATGGCAAGATCAGCCATGACGCTAAAGGTGAATTAACGAGAGGTATTGATAACATAGAATATGCTTGTTATGCGCCTGAATTGTTAAAAGGTGAACACAGCAAGAATGTCGGGCCATCAATTGATTCTTGGAGTGAGTTTCAACCACTTGGAGTTGTTGCTGGTATCACCCCATTTAATTTTCCTGCAATGGTTCCGCTCTGGATGTATCCAATGGCAATCGTTTGTGGAAACACTTTTGTATTGAAGCCATCGGAGCGCGATCCTACATCAACATTGTACATCGCTCAGTTATTAGAAGAGGCGGGTTTGCCTGCTGGAGTGATGAATGTTGTGAACGGTGATAAAGAAGCTGTTGATACATTATTGAACGATGAGCGCGTAATGGCAGTTAGCTTTGTTGGCTCAACACCTATTGCTGAATATATTTACAGCACAGCAAGCGCAAATGGTAAAAGGTGTCAGGCACTGGGTGGTGCAAAAAATCACGCAATCATAATGCCTGATGCAGATATGGATAATGCTGTAGCCTCATTAACAGGTGCTGCTTTTGGTTCATCAGGCGAGCGTTGCATGGCTTTATCTGTGGCAGTTTGTGTAGGTGATGTAGCAGCAGATACCTTTATTGCAAAAATGTCCGAGTCTATGAAATCATTAAAAGTGGGCGCTCATTGCGATGCTTCTAATGACTTTGGCCCAGTAATCACCAAGCAACATATGGATAAAGTTATTGGCTATATTAACTCTTCACAAGAGCAAGGCGCTGCAATTGTAGTGGACGGTAGAAACCCGACAGTAGGTGAAGGTTATGAAAATGGTTTTTATATCGGCGGTACTTTGATTGACCATGTTAAGCCTGGTATGACTTGTTATGAAGAAGAAATCTTCGGTCCCGTACTTTTAGTCGTTCGGGCAGAAAGTATGAGTGATGCCATGCAGATGATTAATGATCATGAATATGGCAACGGTACCTGTATATTTACTCGTGATGGTGAAGCTGCTCGATATTTTTCTGATAATATTTTAGTCGGCATGGTAGGTATTAATGTTCCTTTACCTGTGCCGGTTTCTTATCATTCTTTTGGTGGCTGGAAACGTTCTTTATTTGGTGACTTACATGCCTATGGTCCTGATGCAGTAAGATTTTATACTAAGCGAAAAACAATCACACAGCGTTGGCCATCAGCAGGAATAAGAGAAGGTGCTCAGTTTTCATTTCCGAGTAATTAATACT
>JAAGZM010000841.1 GCA_024206355.1 Gammaproteobacteria bacterium
GTTGCACTTTTATAGATGGGTTGTCTGACCTGTTCTGAACTGGGGGTTTTGATATTCCTTTTGGTTCGATAGAATTCCAGACATGATTGTTCAAATTCCAAACCACAAAAATCCAAAATACGACGAACTTGTTTTTCCAAATCATCAACCACATCTTCGTGGCGTACTCTGAGAATAAAACCAGGTAATACCTTGTCCCAATGCTCCATTAATTTTAGATAGGAATTGTAATAGCGGCCAATCTCTTCAAGTCCATAAGTAAAGTCCTGTCCTTCACCAAACAGTTGCTTGAAACAACTAAAACAACAGGCCATTGGTGAACGTCTGGCATCTATGATTTTGGCATTGGGCAGAATTAATTTGATCAATCCTATGTGCAGAAAATTATTAGGCATTTTATCGATAAAAAATGGAGCCTGTTCACGGTACACTCTGGTATCGTTGATAAACTGTTCACCAAATTTTGAAAAATATTTTTCATCAATCTCTGCTAGATTTCTGGGGTAATTTGCTTCCTCTCCGACTTTACTGGTTGCTACTCTGCCACGCAGACGCATTGCCAAACCAAGGATATTGTGTAACTCCATCGTACCGTCGACCTGAGAATGGGATGCCAGGATCTGTTCAAGCAAAGTAGATCCGGCTCTCGGTAACCCGACAATAAAAACCGGATCAGGCTGCTTGAAACCAAGGTATCTACGTCTATGAAATAATTCAGGGGTGCAGTATTTGATTTGTTGCTCAACCTGGAACTCAGTGAATTCTGCATTATAGCCGGTTTGTCGATGCTTGATTTCATTTCCTTTTAGATAATACTTAAAGGCATCATCATATTGTTCACGATCTTCATAAGCTTTACCAATTGAGAAATAAAGGTGACACTTATCCGTATCCGACAAGTTGTCATTGGTTAAAAACTTAAGAATATCTGCAATTTCCTGATTAGTGAAATGGTAGGTTTTAGAGTTGGCAAGACTCCAGTAAGCATCACCATATCCTTGCTTAAGTTGATATGCTTTCTGATAAGATTTTACCGCATTTTCAATATCACCTTTTGTTTTCAGTGCATGACCAAGTTGTAGATGAACGCCTGGACTGTCAGGTTCTTTTGCAATGGCTTTATTAAATAAAGCCACCCCTTGCTCAATTTGTCCTAATCCTGTTAACACACTTCCAAGAGCCAGCTGGTAGCTAAAGTTATCAGGCTCTTTTTTGAGCAGATAATTAACCTGCTCATGGGCTTTGTGATATTTACCTAACTTGATAAGTAGATTTAAATATTGAGTACGTGCTAGTGGATTGTTCGGCGCTAGTTCCACACAACTTTCAAGTAAAAATTCAGCGTCATCATAAATTTTGAGTTGAATACCTATTTCAGCCAATAAACGCATAGCTTCAATATTGTGTTTGTTATTCTGCAAATAATGACGACATAACTGTTCAGCTTTCAGAAAAGCTCCATCATGTAACATTTCAGTAACAGCAAGTAACTCTGCAGGCAATCGTTGCAATTGTTGCAATTGAGCTTGAACTTTTTGTAAGCTATCTTGCTGGTCTTCGGCCTTGAATATTTTTTGTAATGATTGCCAACTAGCTATGAGTGCAGGGTTAATTTTAACTGCCCGATTAAATGCTTTTTTTGCATCATCCTGTTGACCCATGGCAAGATAAATATGACCTTTTTCCTGACAGGCCCTTCCATGTTCAGGAGCAATTTTTTGCAATCGTTGTATTGCCTCCAATGCCTGCTGCTGATTTTTGTTATAGCGATAGGCAACAGCAAGCAAGTAGAGTAACTGCGTCTGAGTTTTATCGTCAGGTGACTGTGTTAATTGCTGTTGACAGTCACTGATCGCTGCTGAAAATTGTGCTTGCTGTATTTTACTTTGAATCGCTTTCAATGGAGACTCGATATAGTATTTTGTGATATTTATATTTACATTAAGTTGTTTGATAGCCATTTGGCTAAAGATAATTATAAAAAGACCGGTCTAAATAAGACCGGCTTTTTATGCTTTTATGTGTGAAGTGATTTAATAATTAAAAGAAATCATAAGATATCCGCAAACCTACCTGACGAGGGCGATTAGTAACCACTTTAGGAGTGAACTGCTGACTATCAATATAAAGATTCGCTTTTTCATCGGTTATATTATTGATGAACAACTCTAGATTCCAATCACCATTTGTTATACCAAAGGTAATATTAGCGAGTATATAGCTATCCTGAATGTACCTTCCTCCTGCAAAGGTATCACCATTGATGTCTGAATAATTAACACCAAGATAGCTATCAGCCTCTCTCTGGATTGATAATCCTGTACCAGTTCCATAAACCAGCTCTGTAGTTTCTTCAAGTACATAGGCATCCATCTTCATACCAGCAAGTCTATCGCCAGTATAACTAAAACCACCACGCACATAACCATTTAACTCATTTGAAATGTTGAAAAAGTATTCTGCCTGTAAATTTGCTGAAAAATCAGCGGAGTAAGGAAGTTTACTACCAACAGCAGGAGCGATCCCTGCAAGTTCAGGATTAATACTAGTCAATTCAGTATCGAGCAAACTGAAAGCACCACTAATGGTCAGGTTATCACTTGCAACCCAGGTAAAGTCACCATCAATACCATAAATTTCAGCATCTCCCACATTATCGGTAAATACTAGGAAGCTGATATTAGTGGGATCAAAGCGCGATGTTTGAAGATCTGTTATCTCAGACCAGTAATAGGTTGCATTAATCCTTAATTTATTATCAAGTAAAGTGGATTTAATACCTAATTCATAATTTTCCAATGTATCCGTTGTTGAATATACGGGAATTCTAAATCCCTCAAATGCACCAGCTTGATTGCTCGCTAAACCACCACCAACACGGTTGGTGACTGGTGGTCTGAAACCCTCTGAATAGGTTGCGAATAACATCACATCATCTTGTATATGCCAGTCGAGTGATGCTTTAAAAATAGTATCATCAACGGTTAGGGTTCCATTATCATCAAGCAAGGAAATATCCAGTTGACCGCTATCAATAGCTGCCATATAAGCTGCAGCGTCATCCTCACCAAAAAATGCTTCAAGTGCTGCCAGATCACCTTCACCAAAGGCACGCAATCTGCCACTGACATCTACAGTTGTCGTAGCGCCTTTAAAGGTATCTTCTATTTCATACCAACGGGCACCAATACTCGCAGTAACCGTATCAGTAAGGTCATATTCAAACTGACCAAACACAGCGACCTGATCAATGGAATGGGTAACATCATTGGCAAAACTGATTTCAGACTCAAAAGGTCCACCATTACTATTGATGCCCTCACTACCTGCTAGCATTCTGCCAAGACTTGTAAAAGATGGCAGATCAGTGTTACCCAGTTGGAATTTACCTACTGTTGACAAATCTTGTTCATCTAAAAACACTCCTGCTGTTACCCGCCACTCTTTTTCAGCATCTGTTGTAATACGAAACTCGTGGGTCAAACGAGAAGTTGTAGTGCTTTCCTTGAAATATTTCGTTGGATCAGCGCAATAAGCATCAGCCTCATCATCTACCCAGTAATTACAAGCATAATAAGCAGCATACAATCCGCCATTGGTGTAGCCCGTATAATCGATTGTAGTATTGATTTCTCTATCAAGATAACCTCCGGTATACACAAAATCCAGATAATCTAAACGCCCTTCAAGGGTCCATGTAGATAAACCAAACTCATCATCGTTGTTATCCGGAAAAAAGCGATTAGTTGATGATTCACCAGCCAGATTTGGATCGTAGGCAAAGACACCTTCTGTACTCAAATTTTGTTGTGTGTGTTGAAACAGGATATCCCAGTCATCATTGATATTGTAGGATATGCCAAAACGTACTCCCGCATAAACAGCATCATTGGAATCTTTTTCAACGAGTCCATCGTTATTTGGCGCAGTTATTGGAATATCTTCAACATCAATAGTTTGTGCGTTGCCAATAACACCTCCTGAAATTCTGTCTATAACAATAGTACTACCACCATAGCCACCATTATCTGGATCATTTAATATATTGTCTATCCAGCCCCCCTGTTGATCATTATATGCAGTAATTCTTACAGCAAGATCATCAGTCAATACCAGATTAATGAAAGCTTGTGTAGAATTACTCATTTCCCCGCCACTGGTAGTATTGACTGTCACATCAAATCCTGCAGAAAATCCTGCATGATCTGGTTTGTTAGAAATTAATCTGACTGTGCCTGACTGAGAGCTTGCGCCAAATAGAGTGCCTTGTGGCCCAGGTAGTACCTCGATACGCTGCATATCTGCAGCATAGACATCCAGATTTCTACCCTGCATGGAAACTGGTTGCTCATCCAGGTAAAAAGCCACCGATGGTTGCAAAGCCTGCACAGTTCCAACACAAATATTGGTCTGGTTTGTTGCAGCCCCGCGGATATAAATTTCATTCTGACCCGGACCAGTTCCCTGAAATACCACATTGGGTAGAAATTCTACGTATTCCTGGAAATTGTCAACACCAAGCTTTTCCATAGTTTCACCGGAAATTGCTGTAACACTAACAGGCACTTCCTGAATGGACTCCGAGCGTTTGGTTGCTGTAATGATGATTGTTTCCAACCCAGAATTTTCGGTATCAGCTTCTTCAGCATATGTTACTGAAGTAGCAGCTAACGCAGTCAGGATGGCACAATTTAATTTAGAACGATTCATAATTTTTGATTCCCCTAGTTATCTTCATTATGTTGGTTTTGCTTTTGCTTTATTATTACTATCTCATAAAAAAAAATCAAACCTTTACTTCACTTTTAAGGTTTGTGTTCATAAATACATTCTTTCTTTCCTTATTCAGACCGATGACCAAACTCAAGGTTATTAACAATAAAACCACCGTAAAAGGTAACCCAACCGTAATTGCAGCCGATTGCAAAGCACCCAATGCATTTTCGCCACCGCCATATAATAATACTGAGGCAATTATCCCCTGGGTAATCGCCCAAAAAATACGTTGTACAACGGGAGCATCGGTTTTACCACCTGCCGTAATTGTATCTATTACCAGTGAACCTGAATCTGATGATGTCACAAAAAACACCAGCACCAGAATGATTGCCAATACCGAAGTGATTTGATCCAGAGGTACATTTTCCAACATCTGAAATAAAGCAAGAGATGTATCTGACATACCTGCAGAGAGCTCTCCGATATTGTTTTTTACCTGAGATATACCCCTGCCTCCAAAAACTGACATCCACAATAACGTCAGTAGTGTTGGAACAATTAATACGCCTAATAAAAATTCTCTAACAGTTCTTCCTTTGGATATTCTGGCAATAAACATACCCACAAAAGGTGACCAGGAAATCCACCAAGCCCAGTAAAAAATGGTCCAGCCATGGTAGAACTTTTCATCTTCTCTACCAATCCAGTTGCTAAGCGGAACAATATGTTCAATGTAGCCAGAAATTGTTGTTCCAAGATCATTAATTACCACTGAGGTACCAGTGGTAATAATAAGAAAGATAAGTAAGATCAGTGCCAGAGACATATTGATATTACTGAGGATCCTTACTCCCCTGCTTAACCCTCTAAACACTGAAAAAGTTGCAATTGCTGTGACTACAAAAATAATGATGATCTGTAAAACAATTGTGTTTTCAATACCAGTTAAGAAGTGTAATCCTGCAGCTGCCTGTTTTGCACCAAGTCCGAGAGAAGTCGCCAAACCAAATATTGTTGCAACAACAGCTACAGTATCAATAATATTCCCCGGGGCTTTCCAAACTTTTTCCCCAAAAAGCGGAAACAGGCAGGAGCGCAAAGTCAGGGGAAGTTGGCAATTAAATGCAAAAAATGCGAGAGAAAGACCAACGATAGCGTAGACTGACCAGGCATGGAATCCCCAATGAAACATGGTTGCACCCATAGCCGCAGCCGCTGCACCTGGATCATCTTTTTGGATATTAAATGGCGAGCCATACCACTGTGTATAGTATGCAACTGGCTCAGCCACACTGAAAAACATTAATCCAATACCCATTCCTGCTGAAAATAACATTGCAAACCAGGAAAGAGTTGAAAAATCTGGGCGTGTTTCGGTTCCACCCAAACGTATTTTTCCAAAAGGTGAAACAATAATAAACAGACAGACCATTAAGATCAGGTTGATACCAATCATAAATAACCAGTCAAAGGTATTTATTGACCAGGCTTTGCTTGCTTCAAAAGCAACTCTTGCAGAGTCAGGAAAAATCAGTGTACCGAGTACAAATACTAGGATCAGTATTACTGAACTTAAAAAAACCGGGTGATGCAGATCAAATCCGGACAATTGAATATTTTCTTCACCAATAACATGTGAAGTTTCATATATATACTGTTCGTTATCCTGCCTGTTGAAAGTCATTAAAGAAAAACTTGATATATTGGCTAACAATACGCCAATTAAATGTCCCCTGTATATTATTTGTTATTAGATTATAACAAATAATATACAGGGGACATTAGCCACTCTGGAGTTATAACAGCGACCTGTTATGTTTCAGAAACGACGTTTGCAATAATAATTGCGACCTTGCAGTTATGTTTTCAGACTAGACAACACCTCTTAATATTTTTTGTTCCGGATCGTAAGGACTTTCAGTGACTACTGTTACTTTATGCATTCTTCCAAGAATATCCATTTCTAACTCAGTGCCTATTGAACTGCATTCCACAGCGACTAATCCTAGAGCCAGTGATTTTTCAACCCTAAATCCATAAGCCCCTCCCGTTGCTCTGCCAACAATTTTACCCTTGGCATAAATGGGATTATTACCAAGTGCATCGGCATCAACTACATCATGCACTTCCATGGTGACAAAAATATTTTTTTCACCTTGCTCATGTTTTTCAACAAGGGCCTTGCGACCAATAAACTCGCCTTTATCCGTATGAATGAAACGATCCAGTGCAGATTCATAAGGTGAATACTCGACCGAAATTTCAGTTCCAACCAGTCGATAGGATTTTTCAATGCGCATACTTTCCATAGCACGGATACCGAAAGGTTTGATACCAAGATCAAGTCCCTCTTTCATTAAAGCATCAAAAATATGATTTTGGTATTCGATTGGATGATGAATTTCCCAACCCAATTCACCCACAAAATTCATTCTGATAGCAGTACAAGGAGCCATATTGACGGTTGTTTTTTGACTTGAAAGCCAAGGAAAAGCATCATTGGAAAAATCATCCCTGGAAACCCTATGCATTAACTCACTGGATTTTGGTCCTGCTACAACTAAAACACCCATGGCACCGGTAAGATCCTCAAACTGGACAGAACCATCTTTAGGTATCCATTTGAAAATCCAATCATGATCAAGCCGCTGAAAAGCACCTGCGGAAACCAGATAATAAGAATTTTCGGCTTCTTTAAGAATTGTAAATTCTGAATGCACACCACCTCTGGTATTCAAGGCATGACACAGACCTATACGACCAATCCTCTCGGGTAACTTGTTGGCAACCAAATTACTTAAAAAGTTATCTGCACCACTACCTGAAATACGGCACTTGGCAAAAGCAGTCATATCCAGAACACCGACATTATTCTGAACATTTCGACATTCATTACCTACATACTCAAACCATCCAGATCGACGAAAAGACCAACTATCCTGCTGTTCAACACCTTCAGGAGCAAACCAGTTTGGACGCTCCCAACCAAACTTTTGACCAAACACAGCCCCCAATGCTTTCATACGATCATAACAAGGCGCCTGCCGCAATGGCCTGCAGGCAGGTCGTTCTTCATCAGGAAAATGATTAACAAAGACATGGGCATAGGCTTCTTCGTTTTTCCTGATTAAATAAGGCTTGGTGCAATAATCGCCATATCTTCGCGGATCAACACCCAGCATATCAATGCTTGGTTCACCTTCGACGATCCATTCAGCAAGTTGCCAACCGGCACCACCGGCAGCAGTAATTCCAAAACTGTGTCCTTCATTCAACCAAAAATTTTTCTTTCCCCAGGCAGGTCCAATTATAGGATTGCCATCTGGAGTATAACTAATGGCCCCGTTGTAAACCTGTTTAATACCAATTTCTGCAAAAATGGGAACCCTGTCTATTGCGTTTTCGATATGAGGCATCAGTCGATCCAGATCTTCCTGAAAAAGTTCCCACATACTCTCATCATGGGGGCCGTCAACATAACAGGCTGGCGCACCTTTTTCATAGGGCCCCAAAATCAAACCTCCTGCTTCTTCCCGCATATACCAGCGGCCATCTGTACCACGCAAGACACCCATCTCTGGTAACCCTTGTTCATGACGTTTAAGAATTTCAGGATGCGGTTCAGTGACAATAAACTGATGCTCAACAGGAATACAGGGTATATCTAGTCCAACCATAGCACCAGTTTGACGTGCGAAATTACCAGTACAGGATATGACATGTTCACACTCTATATCACCCTTATCGGTTTGCACCAACCATCGTTCATCCTCTAAATTTTGCAGTCCGGTTACCTTAGTATTACGATAAATTTTTGCACCTCTATCTCTGGCTCCTTTCGCAAAGGCCTGCGTTAGATCTGCAGGTTGAATGTAACCATCTTCAGGATGATGCAAAGCACCAACTATTCCATCAGTATTACAATAGGGCCAAAGTTTTTTTACTTCTTCCGGAGAAATAAAGTTAGCCTTAACCCCGATGGTTTGAGCTACACCGGCATACTGATGAAGCTCATCCATACGGTCCTGATTTGTAGCAAGACGAATATTACTGACTTCTTTAAAACCGACATTCATACCTGTTTCTGCTTCAAGTTCCTGATATTGCTGAACTGAATACTGATGTATCTTTCCCACTGAATAACTCATGTTAAACAAAGGCAACAATCCTGCTGCATGCCAGGTGGAACCTGAAGTGAGCTCTTTTCGCTCAACCAGAACAACATCATCCCAACCTTTTTTTGCTAAATGATAGAGCGTTGAAACACCAACAACACCTCCACCAATTACAACTGCTTTTGCTTTTGATTTCACTATATTCACCTCAGTGTGGAAAATTATCACTAGTTTATATTAGCTGGTAAACTATTCAGTTTAGCAAGACGACAACCTGTGTTTCAATTGCGCCATGACGCTTGAGTATATAGTAATGTCGTGCATAGAGTTACTTTCAAGTTATAGACAATAGATAATATAAATAATTGGTTATCATTATAGATTTGGAGATGTCTCAATGTCTGGATCCCATCGAAGACGTCGTTCTCGTAGACAGCAAGCAAGCGTTTCACCATCAGATACTATCCAGGCACCGGCATATATAACCCGCAAAATTCCAGAATACGAATTATTGGGAGAAGAAGGATTAGCGCTAATTGAAGCCAATGCAGATAAAATTCTCGAGGAAATTGGCATTAATTTTTGTAACAATAATGCAGCTTTAACTCGTTTGAAGCAAGCTGGAGCAGCCATTGACGGAGAACGGGTTCGCTTTCCCAAAGGATTATGTAGAAAACTGATCCAGGATAATGCACCAAAAGAGTTTACACAACACGCCAGAAATCCACTTAAAAATGTCATCATTGGAGGCAAACACACTGTTTTAGTACCTGCCTACGGAAGCCCGTTTGTACGTAATCTTGATGAAGGAAGACGTTATGCCACCATAGAAGATTTCATAAATTTTATAAAACTCGCCTATATGACACCACACTTGCATCATTCTGGCGGAACTATCTGTGAGCCTGTGGATTTACCGGTTAATAAACGTCACTTTGATATGTTGTATAGCCATATTAAATATTCCGATAAACCTTTTATGGGTTCTGTAACAGCCCCTGAACGTGCAGAAGATACAGTCGAGATATGTAAAATCCTTTTTGGTGATAATTATCTTGATAATGATACTGGCAAACCCAAAACAATTACCACAAGCCTGATTAATGCAAATTCTCCCATGACTTATGATGACACTATGCTGGGAGCACTAACAGTCTATGCCAGAAATAATCAGGCAACGATCATTTCTCCCTTTATTCTGGCCGGAGCTATGTCTCCAGTATCAGTTGCTGGCACTGCTACTCAGGCGCTTGCCGAGGGATTGGCGGGTATGGCTTATGCCCAATTGGTCAATCCAGGTACACCTGTTATTTTTGGATGCTTTGCCAGCTCCATTTCAATGACCAACGGTGCACCAACTTTTGGAACACCTGAGCCATCTCTGATTTTATATTTAATGGCTTCTCTTTCTCGTCGCCTGGGTGTTCCTTTTCGTTCTGGCGGCGGCTTTAATGCCGCAAAGACAAGTGATACTCAAGCTGGATATGAATCTGCTAATTCCTTACTTCCGGCAATAAACGCAGGGGTAAACTTTATGTTGCATACTGCAGGATGGCTTGAAGGTGGTTTGGTGATGGGTTATGAAAAATTTATCATGGATTGTGATCAAGCCGGTATGTTGGCAGTTTTCGCTAATGGTATTGATCTTTCCGAAAATGGACAAGCTCTATCAGCGATCGAAGAGGTTGGTCCTGGTGATCATTATCTAGGTTGCACACATACCAAAGAAAATTTCCGAAATGCATTTTATCGTTCACCAATTATGGATAATAACAGTTTTGAACAATGGCATGAAGATGGTGAACTTAATTTAACACAACGGGCAAATGCATTTTATAAAAAGCAACTTGCTGACTACCAGCCCCCTGAACTTGATGCCGATATTGATGCGGCACTATGTGAATATATCAAAAAAAGGAAGAAATCTTTTCCCGACTCCAATATTAGCTGAAAATACCAGCAACTCTCGATGAAATAATCATTTGCTAAAAATAAGGGCTGTGGCCCATCTAAAAACAAAGGTTTCGCACTAAATTCTGAAACAGATTAATTTTTACACCTGAATCATTATCGATCAGAGCAAATATCAACCACTCTTTTTTTGTTTTTATTTTGAATTCATTATCATACTCAGTACACTCGCTTCGCTCATAGGGCAAACTTTCTTGATTGACTGCTTTTGGTGGAGCCTGCCCCAGGAGCGAAGCGACTGCTTTGGGCACCATTGGCGAATGGTTTCATAACTTACGATTATGTTTCTAACTGCTAGTAATTCTTCGATATCTCTGAAGCTGAGAGTGAATTGGTACAATAATGCTTTAGCAGAAGCAATAAATGGGCTTTATAAAACAGAAGTTATTTGGCGGCAGGGGCCATGGAAAAATATTGAGTAGGTGGAATATGCAACATTAGAGTGGGTAGACTGGTTGAATAATCGAAGGCTTCTGGAAACCATTGGTAAAATTACACCTGCCGAATATGAAATGATGTATTATTAACAAATAGAAGAGTCAGCCAAGTTGGCCTGACTCAAACAAAAGAGTCTCCGAAATACCCGGGGCGGTTCAGTATGCACCTTCGGGTTCAGTTTCACTCATATAACAATTCACTACTGTCGAAGTGCTATCAGAACCAAAGGACCAATTTGTACATTGACGTACTCTGCAGTCTTTCGTTTGACCCATGTCACAATAATTCCAATTGATACAGGTGGTATCTTTATTCGCACCTTTAACTTCAGATGTGAACCAGTAATATTTATCTTCATATTCATACACAGAGACTGGTATTTTAGCATCTGTAGATATTCTAGCGCCTTTTTTCATAATTCTAGAGTAGGGATAACATTTTGTTCTATATGTATGTGTCGCCCCAGCGCTCATTTTAAATGATTCTGTGCACGAGCACTTGCCTTTGCTAACATCACAGTCACAATAATTTTTCTGACTAGCTGTAACTCCTGAAGTAAATGATATTAGTGTTACAAATAGTAAACTTGGTAGTATAAAAGTAAAAAATTTGGCGACAGATTTTGAATTGTTATTGTCCATTAGAACACCTCAGTGTAGTCAATAATTAGCCATTGAATGAATGATAACTATAGTTGAAAAAATTTATTTAATCAATGTTGAGCCTTGTCTGTGTTAGGAGCCTTGTCCATTCCATCGCACGGCTAGAGCTTGCACCATGCTTTCGACAGAACATTACAACCTTACTTCCTAGACAAGACTATTTGGCCTTTCATCCTTTAAAAGACCAGAACATCACCTCATGGACACCCCTTAGCACACTGGCAATATCCTTAAATAGAACCATTCTGGCATAGGGGCAGACTGGACCAAACGGAAACCTCTATTGTTGAGGCGATGAAAATAAATTGTTTTTTCAAAATCTCTACTCAGTCGTTAAATTAGCAATAACATTGAGTCTTTGAAATAACCAATTGCAGCAGTATTGGATAATTTTTGTCATCCTTTTAACCTATAGAATCAACTCAAAAACTTCAACAAAATCAATGCGTACGATTATTTGCGTGATACAGGGTATTCAATGGGTTAATTTGGTGCGAAATGTCGCATTATCTTCAGATCTGTTTTCCAGTCTTCATAACATGTTGAGCCTTGCCCTGCTTGATGATCACCTTTGATTGATTATCAACAAGTTAACGATTAGAATCATCAATATGAATAGAAAATTTACAACCGTAGGGATCATGGGAAAACCCAATAACCCAGCTGTCGCCGAGACTGCTGAGATCCTTTATGAGTTTTTATCGTCAAAAGTAGAGAATGTCTTAGTTGAACATTACATCGCTGTAGGGATGAATCCAATTCCGTGCGATACAGTTACACGTGAGCAAATTGGCGAACAAAGCGACTTAGTCATTGTTGTTGGTGGTGACGGCAGCATGCTAAATGCGGGACGATTGCTCGCTAATTATGATGTACCTGTGCTTGGAATAAACCGCGGTTACTTAGGGTTTCTAACCGATATTAGCCCAACAGAAATGGTTCAGCGGGTAGCCGATGTAATTAACGGCAATTATATCGAAGAGAAACGATTTCTACTATTTGCAAAAGTGAACAGAGATACACAAGAAGGTGCTCAAAGTGAAGCACTCAACGATATTGTGCTCTATCCTGGTGAAATATCAAAAATGCTTGAGTTTGAAGTCTATATTGACGACCAGTTTGCATTCTCTCAGCGTAGTGATGGCATTATTGTATCTACACCAACCGGCTCAACTGCCTACGCCCTATCAGGTGGCGGGCCTATCATGCATCCGAAGCTGGATGCCGTTGTTTTAGTACCCATGAATGCCCATACCTTGAGCTCACGACCTATCGTTGTGGATATCGATAGTCACATTGATATTCTTATTGCTGACTCGAATAAATATCATCCACAGATTAGTTGTGATGGACAATTAACCTTTCCTGTAAAACCTGGCGACAAAATTAGTATTCGTAAAAAGAAACGCCAGCTTTGGCTATTACACCCTGCTGATTATGATTATTATCGAGTACTGCGATCAAAATTGGGCTGGGGCTCAAAACTGTAAGACTAAATCCTCACTATTCAACCTACAACAATTAATCCTATCAAGGAACAATTATGAACTTATTGAAAATGGCATGGCGGGCTTTTCTGGTAGTGCCATTCTTATTTCTCTCAAACTCACTACTAGCACAAAACCAAATAGAATTACTTTACACCGGTGCAAATCCAGATTACAAACCCTTTGAAACTACTTATGGTTTTTCGATAACCGGTGAGTATGATTTTAATAACGGTTTATTCTTAAGCGGTTTTTATAACGAAACAGATTTTATTGCTAGTGGACCCTACGTAGGAAATATCCATATAGAGAGCTGGTTAGAAACAGGTATTGGTTATGCCTTTGAGCACAAGTGGGGGCAATTTTATTCTTTGATTACCTTTGAAAATATCAGTGCATCTCATCAAACCTACGAAGGTTTCGGCGCACACTTTGGCTATCGTAAAGACTGGTCAGAGAATTGGTCAACGGTTCTACAATTAGGCTACCTAGAAACAGGGTTTCATGACTTTCAGTTACAGGCTAAGGTTAACTATAAGATCACAGATGATTTAGTAGCAACACTAGGACTAAGAGATTATGATAATTGGGATTATACAAGCTATGAAGGTGGGATAGTTTATCGATTTTAGAACCAAAACTTCAGTGCCGGGTGCGCTGCCAGACACCGAATTTATTAGCAGTAGGAATAACAACATCATCGAAATCTTCAGTTATTTTGAATTAAGCAGTTTTCCGAGAATTGCTGTGAAAATACATTAGCAGTGGACAAAATAATATTTAGTGATTAAGCTTTGATAGAGTAATTTTACAATTTCAGGAATCTGATCACTTTGAGCACTGCTAAAAATTGTAACAAACCAACAATTAACTTTATTTTCCTCGTGCTTCCGGAATTCTCGTTAATTGCTTATGCCGCAGCCGTTGATACCTTAAGACTCGCAAACCGTGTATCTGAAAAAAAACTTTATACCTGGCAAACCATTACACCTTCTTCTAAAACTGTTCAGGCAAGCAATGGTCTCTCTATTAAACCGGATAAAATTTTTACTGGAAAAGAATCTTGCAATATTTTTTTTGTTTGTGGTGGCGTTAAAATTAAAAATTCTTGGTCAAAGTCTTTAGGAACAAGATTGCGTTCTATCGATAAAAGCGGCATTGCTATAGGTTCCCTATGTACCGGGACTTTTATTCTGGCTAAAGCTGGGTTACTTGACGGATATCGCTGTACTATTCATTGGGAAAACCTAAGTTCTACTAGAGAAAAGTTTCCACATCTCAATTTGACAGATGATATTTACGAAATTGATAGAAATCGATACACCTGTGCAGGTGGAATAACTGCAATTGACATGATCCACCACATTATTAGCCTGCAATATGGCCGAGACATAGCTGCATCAATCATTGAGTCATTTGTTGTTGGACAGGTACGTAGCATGTCCGATCGACAACGTATTCCCCTGCGACAGCAAATAGGCACCGCACAGCCGAAACTGATAGAAGCCGTTAAACTGATGGAGTCGAATATTGAAGAGCTATTAAAACCTAGTGAAATTGCAAAACTTGTCGGTATATCAAGACGGCAACTGGAAAGATTATTTAACAATCACCTAGACAGTACACCCACCCGATACTATCTGGGGTTACGTCTGAAAAATGCTCGACGTCTGTTATTACAATCAGAATTACCAATCATCGAGATATCTCTGATCTGCGGTTTTTCATCCGCGCCACATTTTAGCAAATGTTACCGGGATTTATTTGGCCGGTCCCCCAGTAATGAACGGCTGCTGCTTTTGGAACAAATTGATGAAGTGATTTAACCAAAAAAAATTATTCCCTAGCACCGGCATCAACTATCCAGCGCCAAATATAATCACTGAAACTACGTCTGACAACCAGAGAAAATTGATTAACATCCCTACGCCATAAAACAACCTGTGATTTTGCAAAAACCGTACTAACCA
>JAAGZM010000842.1 GCA_024206355.1 Gammaproteobacteria bacterium
CCGATACCATAATTGCGAAATTCTTCAGCCATGCCGAGCGTCAATAACGTCATTCCATATTTGGTAATGGTATAAGGAATATAAGGTTTCAGCCATTTAGGGTCCAAATTGATCGGTGGCGACAGGCTTATAATGTGAGCATTATCAGACTGTTTCAGGTAAGGCAATGCCGCTTGAGAACACAGTAAGACAGCGCGTTCATTAATATTATGAATCAAATCAAACCGCTTAACAGGCGTATTCTCCACATTCTTCAAGCTTATGGCGCCCGCATTGTTAATCAAAGCGTCAATACCACCAAAATAATTGGCCGCCGTTTTCATCGCCATCTGCACCTGTTCTTCATCACGGACATCCAGTTTGATTGCCAGTGCTTTACCGCCAAGTTCTTCCACCTCTTTTGCCACAGAATGAATAGTCCCCGGCAGTTTAGGATGAGGCTTGTCGGATTTGGCCGCTATTACAATATTTGCCCCTTCTTTGGCGCATCGTAGGGCAATCTCCCGACCGATACCCCTGCTGGAACCGGTGATAAAAAGAGTTTTATTTTTCAAACCTCTCATTTTTTATGCCTCTCTATACAACGCTGCATCTCTAATAAGTTGGTAATATTATTTTCTGCTTTCACAAATATTTTTCACTTTTAATGATGGTTCCAGACAATGCCAAAATTACTAATTAAAGACTTCTGAATAACGCTCACGCAATTCGGCTTTTTTTACCTTACCGGTTCCCGTTAACGGGAACGCATCGATGATAAATATCTTTTTGGGAACCTGGTAACCGGCTAAATGTTCTTTGCAATATTCAATTATTTCAGATTCATCCAATGCAACATCTGGAGCACCTTGTACAGCAGCACAAACTGCTTCACCCCATCGTTGGTGAGGGACGCCAAATACAGCAGCCTGAATAACTCCAGGGTATCCCAGTAGTATTATCTCAACTGAACATGAAGCTACATTTTCACCACCTGTTTTTATCATGTCTTTTTTGCGATCAACAAACAGTAACTGCCCTTCACTATCAATTAAACCTAAATCTCCACTGTGATGCCAACCAAATTTGCTAACCTCATTACTTGCTTGCTCATTTTTTAAGTAGCCACTCATTACCTGTGGACCACGCCAGCAAATTTCTCCGGTTTCACCATTTGGAAGTTCATTACCGAGATCATCCAGAATTGCCTGATCAGTAGAGATTGTTGGCTCACCCCAGTAGTTTCCTTCCCTGTTTTCAGTCGGGCTACATTCATTGAAAAAGCAGGTTCCCGGTGTAAATTCTGATTGGCCACTGGCCAGAATAAACTTGCATTGAAAGGTAGCTCGTAATTTATCAAGACTATCTCTGTCCATGGCAGCCATTGCATAGATAGCAGTTTCCAGCTTGGAAAAATCCATGTTTTCTAAATTGGGTACCTGTAGAAGTGCTTTCCACATCACGGGTAACATGCCAATACCATTGATTTGTTCTGATTGTAATGAGTCAAGTATATCAACCGGGTCAAAACCTGACTTCATAACCAGTTTACCCCCCATTTGCAGAGTGGCAAAACTTAGTGCCTGAGCAGCACAGTGAAAAACGGGTAATACAATCAGGTGGTTGTGAAAACGTTTATATTCAAAACTCAACGGATTGCTTAAACCCGCAAAATATAGTGCAAGATGTGATGTTTCAACACCTTTTGGCCGAGAAGTTGTTCCACTGGTGTAGAGTAATTGAGCAATATCCCGATCCTTAATTATGACATCTTCAATTTCAGTATCTGCCCCCTCATCAATCAAAGTCTGACTGGCTACACAACCATCAGGTGCTTCATCTGCAATGACTATTTTAGCTCTGATATGCTCCAGATCCTCTGCAGAACCTAAAGCCAGTTCCGCCAGTGCAGGTTCGAAAGCTATTGCACTTACCTTTGCATGTTCATAGTTGTAATGGATATCTTCCGGGCTTTGTAAAAAATTAACAGGCATAAATACAATTCCGGATTTATAACAGGCAAAGGCAAATATCATAAACTCTATTCGATTAGTACAAAGCAGAGCCAGTACATCTCCCTGTTTTAATCCTTCACTGCGCAGTCCACAAACCAATTGGTTTACCTGGCTATTAAACTCCTGATAATTGAGGCTGCGTCTTGAGTCACCAACATAATCTACAAGAGCTTCTTTGTTTGCACTATCACGAGAACGGCGACGCAGCATATCTCCCATTGCAACTCTGTCAATAAGGTTATCATTAAGTTCAGATTGTGAAATTTGCATAAAAATCTCCAGTATACAGTTC
>JAAGZM010000843.1 GCA_024206355.1 Gammaproteobacteria bacterium
GATTTGATGATTACCTAGAAAAAAAGTACATCTGTATGGGCAACTTATAAAGAGACAAAATGACACAAAAACAGCATAAAAATTACGGTAGTTGGCCGTCAAAATTAACCTCAGAAAACTTAGCAACAGGTGGACATAAATTCGGTCATTTAACCGTTGATAATAATCAGGTCTATTGGTTGGAAAGTTTACCTGCTGAAGGTGGAAGAGTCGTTATTGTAAGTAGTGGGTATGGTCAAACACCGAAAAGAATTACGCCTGATGGCTACAGCGTTAGAACACGAGTACATGAATATGGTGGCGCTGACTTTTCAGTTAATGGTGAGCAAATTATCTTTAGTAACGATAGTGACCAACGTCTTTATCTTCAAGTAGGTAGCAAGTTACCGATAGCCATTACGCCTGAACCAAGTTTTAAACATGCTGTGAGATATACAGACATTGTTTTTCCAGAGAATAATGATTGGATAATCTGTGTCAGAGAGCGTCATCCTGAAAATGGTGAACCTCTAGATGTTATTAATGAAGTTGTAAGAATATCA
>JAAGZM010000018.1 GCA_024206355.1 Gammaproteobacteria bacterium
GCTTGGTACGCAGTGCAAACGGTACGGCAATTGCTGTCTCAGGCTAAACAGGTAGAAGGTGGATTACAACTCCCTCAATTAAGCATAGAAGATGCTCCATTATTTCCTTACCGCGGAATGCATTTGGATGTCAGTAGACATTTTTTTAATATTGAGTTTATTAAAAAATATATTGACCTAATCGCACTTCATAAGATGAATTACTTTCACTGGCATTTGAGTGATGATCAAGGTTGGCGAATTGAAATTAAAAAATATCCACACCTTGTAGAAATAGGTGCATATCGTGAAGGTACCGTTGAAGGACATACATTGAATGCTGATTCATCTGTGGATAATATCAAGCATGGAGGCTACTATACTCAGGAAGAAATACGAGATGTTGTTGCCTATGCCTCAGAACGCCATGTTACAGTGGTACCGGAAATTGATGTGCCAGGACATGCCTCAGCATTGATTGCAGCTTATCCAGAATTTGGTTGTGGCCCAGAAACTAAAGTTAAAAGACACTTTGGTATATTCAAGCATGTATTGTGCTCTAGCGAGGAAACATTTGCATTTCTAGATGATATATTTAGTGAAGTCGCTGAATTATTTCCAGGACCGTATATTCACATCGGTGGTGATGAAGTAGTAAAAGATCATTGGCATAATTGTGAGTCTTGTCAAAAATTAATGGTTGAGCAAGATTTGCACGATCTGGAACAATTACAGGCATATTTTGTTAATAGAGCAGAAAAAATAGTCAACAAATACAATAAACAAATTATTGGCTGGGATGAAATCCTTGATGGTGATATTCATCCTTCTGCGACGATTATGACATGGCATGGCATGGAGGGAGGGTTAAAAGCTGCCGAAAAAGGACATAATGTTATTATGACACCAGCAGAATTTGTATATTTTGATGCCTACCAGTCAACTTCTTTAGATGAGCCACTTGCAATTCATGGTCTAACACGTCTACGAGATGTTTATGGGTTTCAACCCGCACCAAGTCATTTATCTGATGTGGCACGGCAAAAAATTCTAGGGGGTCAAGGTAATTTATGGACTGAATATATTTCCACTGATGAAGCTGTAGAGTATATGGTTTTACCACGTATGTGTGCATTAGCAGAAGTACTGTGGAGTGAAGAACATAACCGTGATTTTGATAGTTTCTTAGAAAGGCTAGAAACATTTACCTATCATCTGAGAATGTTAGATTATGTGACTTCTGATAGTCACTATAAACCTGAGTTGCAAGCGAACCTTCAGCACGATGATCAGTTTTTAGTGGCCATGGAAGTTGAGCAAGGTTCTGTTTACTACACGCTTGACGGTTCACTACCTAATCTGCACTCTAACCTTTATCATGAACCGTTTACCTTGGCTGAAGAATGTTCTGTTCGTGCTAGGACATGGGTAGATAGCAAAAAAAAGTGGTATGGAGATTGTCGAATTACCACTAGATTTCATAAAGCAATAGGTTCAGACATAACATTTGCTAATCCGATGGAAGTTCCCTGGAATGCAAGTTCTGGAGGTATCTTGTTTAATGGTAATAGAGCTACTGATAGAATTTTTCAACATCATGAATGGGCCCAGTTTTGGGGAGAAAAGCTTGATGCTGAAATTAAGTTTCCTAGGCAGACAATAGTGTCCAGTGTTTCAATTGGTGTTATGGGCTTACACCGTCAGTTGCATAAGCCTACAGAGATAGCAGTTTATTCGGGTGAGCCAGATAAGGATTGGGTATTGGTAGGCTATATGAATACAGAAGATATAGATAAAACCAATAATCGTGTAAAATTTGATTTTAAACCGACCCTGATGGATCGTTTAAGATTTGTGGCAGTAAATGATCGGCATTATTGGTCACCTGAAAAAGAAGACATGGTGCGGGCGATAATGTCATTTGATGAGATAGTAATTCACTAGTAACTAACTTGTAGATTGAGAGGATAAATTGTGGAGACAACGACAATACTTACAATTTTAGATTGGACATTAATAGCTCTGTTACTTCTTTTCTCATTAAGTGTCGGTTTTTTTGTCAAAGATCAAGCTAGCGAAGGCGGGGTGGAAGGATTTTTTGCCGCGGGTCGAAATATGCGGTGGTATTTTCTTGGCACTTCAATTGTAGCAACAACCTTTGCTTCAGATACACCATTAGCCATAACTGGATGGATTGCAAAATACGGCATTGCTGGAAACTGGTTTTGGTGGGGTAGTGTGATAAGTACGGTAGCCATGACGGTTTTTTTTGCACGAAAATGGCGTACTTCGGGTGTTTTGACAGATACAGAAATTACTGAATTACGCTATGGCGGTAGACCTGCAACAGTTTTGCGTACCTTCAAAGCATTTCTAAACTCTACCTTTGTTAACTTTATTATCCTTGGTTGGGTATTTGCAGGTATGGCGAAGATTTCTGAGCCATTTATGGACTGGGAAGCGTTGCTTGGTCCGACTTTTTATTATGGTATGGAAGCTCTTTACCCATCTTTTCTAATTTTCCATACATTCGATAACACTATTACGATTTGGCTGTTGGTGAGTGTGACACTAGGCTATTCTGCGATGGGTGGTTTGCGTGCGGTTATTTTTACAGATTTGGTTCAATTTACCTTGGCTATGGTGATGTCTATCCTATTGAGTTGGTTTGCTGTGCAGCATATTGGTGGTTTGGAGGCGACTTGGTCACAGTTAGCCGAACTGTATCCAAAAGGTGGTACAGCAGCCAGTACAACAGGCGAAATATTTCTATCCTATGAACAAATATCAGCCTTTGTTCCTTCCTTTGAACAAGGTGGCATCAGTTCTCTGGGGATTCCCTTTTCTGCTTTTATGCTGACATTGGGTTTTTTATGGTGGTCAAACGGTAATGTTGATGGCTCAGGTTATATAGCTCAGCGTTTGTATACTGCCAAGGATGGGGGGGAAGCTGAAAAAGGTGCAATCTGGTATGGTGTTGCAAATTTCCTTTTACGCTCCTGGCCATGGGCAATTGCAGGAGTAGCAGCACTGATCATTTATCCCCGTGGCGACATTAATTCGATGGCTGAAGATTTTACTCAATGTCTTAATGATAAAACCATGTGTAGTGTTGAGATGACTAATTGTATGGAAGATCGTTATCAATGCCCAATAAAAGGATTTGCGCTACTCTATCGTGTTGATGTTGACAGTAACTCCATCGAAGGTAAACAGGTTGCTACTAAGGCTGAAACTGTTGAGGTTTATCGAGAAGATCGTGAGAGGGGTTACCCAGCATTGTTACGTGACGTTCTTCCTGCTGGACTTGTTGGGCTAGCCTTAGCCTCATTGATGGCAGCGTTCATGTCAACAATATCAACCCACATTAATTGGGGGGCATCTTATATAGCCAATGATTTCTACTATCGATTTGTCAACCCTAACGCATCCGATAAAAAATTGACTCTAGTCAGTCGGATATCGACGGTTATAATTACTCTTTCAGGTGTATATGTTGCAACATTTATAGACAATATTGGCTCGATGTGGGAACTTTGGGGTGGTTTGATGGCAGGGTTGGGCTTACCACACTTGTTACGTTGGCTCTGGTGGCGTGCTAATGCATGGACAGAAATTTCAGGAATGGCTATAGGTTTCTCACTAGCATTTTTTAATTATATTGTTGGCCAGACTAGTGGATTCGCTGAAAGTCAGATGTCAATATTCCCAATTGAGATGGCATCACACCCTATCCATGTTATTTGTTGGATATCGCTTGTTGCGGGTTCATTTTCTTTAGCGATAACATTTTTGACTCCACAAGTATCAGACGAACAATTAAAAAAGTTTGTTGCTAAAGTTCGGCCTATGGGATTTTGGAAAGGACACAATGTAGGGTTTGACTCTGAACGTAGTTTTGGTCAATCAATCTTTTATTTCTTCCTCGGAACATTTGCTATTTATGCAGGCATGTTTGGTATTGGTTATCTCTTACGTCTTGAATACCTTATTGGTATCAGTCTATTGGGTATATTTTCTGTGATGATTTATATTATGGTGAAAGGCATGGCAAAGATTGATAATCAGCAAAGCTTAGAATAGGGTTCTGTCGCATCTAGTTATTTAGGATAATAAATGTAGCTAACTTCTACTTTTTAAAGAGACGATAACTACGATATTGCATAACGCTAAAATTTGAGAAAAGTGGCACTGTTCACAAAATCTACTTTAAGTTTAATTTATGATACTACTTATATATCAGAATATGTTAAAACTTTGTTCAAAATATGATAAATTGTTAGGTAAGCCCATACTTTAATATGCCGTAAGATATTTCTGCTGAGAGAGATAATTTCATGAAAATCAAACGCTTACAGGTTGCAGTTTTATTTCTATCCTTTGTTCTATTTGCTTGCTCAGGTGGAGAAAGCAGTGTTACACCCACACAAAATATAGTATCAGTAGGCAATTTATCGGTAAATATTAGCGGCCTTCCTGACGGATTAAGTGCCGATGTCACACTTACAGGTACAGGTGTTAATCAAAAGATAACGGGATCAGAATCTATTACAGGGCTTACTACTGGAACCTATACTTTAACCACAGCCACTGTTCTTGATGCTAATTATAACTACAGCCTTGATACTCCAGCATTTGATATCAGTATTACAGAAAATCAAACTACAGAAGTTTCACTAGATTATCTGACTAACGAGGTTGTAAGTCACGGGGTAATTACGGGTTTTGGTAGCGTTTATGTTAATGGAACTCACTATAATACTGATGCCACACAACTTGAAACAGATGAAGGTGATGATGAAAATATTAACCAATTAAAACTCGGTATGGTTGTATCAGTGAAAGGAACATTGAGTGCTAATGGGGTCGAGGGTATTGCAAAATCAATTCGACACACATCAAAGATAAAAGGAATTATAGATAGTATAGATTTAGTAACTCCAAGTATTACCGTTTTATCTCAAACAATTCTTATAGATGAGCAGACCATCTTTCACGATTCTGAGTTAGATGCATTACAAGCAACCAATCTTGTATCAATTGATATCGTTGATACTGAATCAGGAGAGTTCCTCGCGACTAGAATTAAATTATATGATGATGACCCTGACGCTGTATTTAAGTTATCTGGAAATATAAATGAACTCGATGAAGCAACGACTACATTTACAATTTATGATATCACCGTAAATTATGGATCAGCTGAAGTTAATGGTGACTTGGTTGATGGCACACTCGTATCAGTCAAAAGTCTTCAACAAATAGTAGATTCTGTTTTTATTGCTGAGAGTATTAAGGTTTTTTCTGATGATGAACATTCAGACAATTATTATACTAGTTATCGAAATCATGCCATCAATGGATTTGTAAGTGACTTCGTGTCTGTTGAGGAATTTTCATTAGGTGATTTTGATATAACAACGAACGATGAAACTGAGTATAAAGGTGGAATTGCAGACGATATCGTTGATGGTATTCAACTTAACATTCATGGACGAATAAATAGTGATGGCAAAATTGTTGCTAAAAAAGTTCGATTTGGCAAA
>JAAGZM010000844.1 GCA_024206355.1 Gammaproteobacteria bacterium
CACAGCAAGCTATACGCAGGGCGATTTGGATAGCCCTACTGATGTTTTGTTGACAGGCGAAGTGAATCAAGCTATCAAAATCTATGGTGATGCTACGCATGGCGACTTTGATTATAGAGCCGATTTTATTATTTATTTAAGAATTGAAGCAAAAACTTTTGATACTTATGATTTAATTACTGAACAGAACATATCAGCACTTACATATAAAAAATATGCATTGCCGCTTTCTAACGCAGTAGATGTTAATGTAACTCATTCAGATGCGGAGGTTGCCCTTGCCCCTTATTTAAATATTGATTTAACGCAATATGCAGTCGACCAAGATAGGACTATTGCTGGCACAGCAAGACAGTGCAAGAGAAAATTCGAGGGTGATAGTAAGACGGTAGAGTAGATATGGGAAAAACACCAGTATTTATTTAGACAAAGCACAGACATTGATGATGGCACAGGAACACTACGAGGTGATACAGCAAATACATTAATGTATTGGGATAGTGGTAAGCTATA
>JAAGZM010000845.1 GCA_024206355.1 Gammaproteobacteria bacterium
ATTCTCGGGGTGTTACCTAAGGTTAGTGGTGAGGCTGTGAGTCTGCAGCTTATTCTTGGTTGGTTGATGGCTCCTGTTGTCTGGTTGATGGGGATCCCTTGGTCGGAGGCTCAGGTTGCAGGTAGTTTGATGGGGGTTAAGACTGTCTTAAATGAATTTATAGCTTATCTGAATCTTGCAAAGCTCCCGAGTGAGGCATTGAGTGAGCGCAGCCGGCTGATAATGACTTATGCATTGTGTGGCTTTGCCAACCTGGGCAGTCTCGGTATCATGCTGGGCGGGCTTTGTACGATTGCACCAGAGCGTCGGGAGGAGATTGTCTCGCTTGGGCTGAAGTCTATCCTTGCTGGTACGTTGGCAACTTGTATGACGGGAGCCGTTGTCGGCATTATTACTAGTTAGGTAGCATGGGAGGCAAGGCGATTGATGATCTGGTGATTGAACCATTGTCGGCAGCTGGTGTTAAGTAGTAGGAATGTTGGAGACAGATTAGGGTCTCCAGAGTAACTCTACATCTTGATGAAGACATTCTATTTCAATTGGTGTTGAGCCTAGTATTTCTCCATCAGGAATTAGCTTACCTGGTTTTTCTTCGGTAATTTTAATTTTCTTAGCTTTGATATATTCAATTTCTGGCTCATGTATATGTGTGCCGTCATAAATAGTGGTAAATAGTTTTAGCAGTTTTAACCGGGAAATCTTATTAAGTATGATGACATCAAGATAACCGTCATCAATCTCTGCTTCAGGTGCTATATAAAACGTTGTTCCAGTGAATGTGCTGTTAGCAACTTCTACAAAGATCCCATCTCGCTCAATAATCTCACCATCAAGTTCGATAATTATTTTTTGGCTTTTTAGAGAAGTAAGCTTTAAAAGTGTGGCAACAGTATAGGCTGTATTGCCCATCCATTTTAAAGGCACCGAAAGCTCTGCTATTTTGGTGATAAACCCCATTCCTACAATATTGATGAAGTAATAAGTTTTATCTTCAGAAATAAACTTGCCCACATCTACTGGCCGTTTATGATTCAAGCTTATAATATCAATAGCCTTTTTCCAATCTGTCTTTAATAGGTTCAGCTCTTTCATAAAGGCATTACCTGTGCCATTAGGAATCAAGCCGATAGGGGGCTTGTTTGAACAGGTGTTTTGATAATAACCGTTTAGAACCTCGAACAAAGTACCGTCGCCCCCAGAGGCGATGAGCGCATCAAAATCACCAAGCTTAGCTTGAGCAGCCAGTTCAATTGCATGACCTGAATACTCTGTGCAGATAATAGTTGCATCAAGTCCTTTTTCTTTTACATATTCAATCACTTGTGGAAGTAAGCCAAGTGCTCTTCCACTGCCAGCTTGAGGATTATAAATAATTAATATTTTCATCGGTTAGTTTTGATTGAGTACTGAGC
>JAAGZM010000846.1 GCA_024206355.1 Gammaproteobacteria bacterium
AAAAAAAACTCTCCTGGCAATTTTTGTTGATAAATTCACGCGTAGCTTCTACCGCTTCCTCCATGCTTGTATAGGGCCCTAGTTTTGCTGCTATATTTGTTTTTTCAATATTTTCGTGGATTATTACTGAGTACATTTGATTCTCCTTTTTTAATTTAAATGTTTAATAAATAATTTATCTATCACTTTCCAATTCGACTTATAATCAGAAGTTGCATAAGCAACGGCATCGATAGCATTAGAAGCGAGATTGTCGTCACTTTCTCTTGTAACTCCTGGTGCATTGCAGTAAGGGCACGACCCAATATCAGCATAAGCAGCGTAAGCAATAGCAAGGGTGGAATCATGAGCAGCAGTACCAATAATGCCGCCAGCAATGTAAGCAGCAGAAGCATATAGTTTTAATTGTTCTGTTGTTATATCTCCGTTGTGCCACTCTCTAATGGCTTTTATAGCTTCTCTAGGTGCTTTTTTATCTTCATACTCAGCTTCAAATAAAGACAAAGCTATTTCATCCATACAATCTGCTAAAAATAAACAATAGTGCCGATAATCTTGTGTTTTTAAACACCATATTGCTTCACGAAGGCCAATAGCATCACGAATCACCATAAAATCAAGTGGCTCGTCATCAGCTTTAG
>JAAGZM010000847.1 GCA_024206355.1 Gammaproteobacteria bacterium
AATAGCCTGACAGTGATAGGACGAACTCCCTTGGCAATGATTTTCATCAAACCAGACTCTTCAGCAATTTTCATAATTCCGAGCCAAAGCGCCATAATACCAATTAGGCCTATTGCCAATTCAACTGCTACTTTTGACATATGGATAGCCGCTTCAGTCACTGCATCAATCGTTCCGTTATAAGCTCCGGCTAACAAACCGATTGCCATCATTCCAAACCAGATATAATTCAGCATTTGTATTCCTTATTGTGTTCTTATTAAAGAAAGTATTATTTAACCGGAGACTCTGGGATTATCAAGTAAGCATTATTATCTTCGGCATGTATTTCAATTTTATGTCCAATGGGTAACGTTGCTTGGTAGTCACCATGCCCACAGGGAAAATTACTAATTATAGGAATATCTAGATCACCACAGATATCCATAATAATATCATCAGTATTCTTACCAAATGGGATCTTAGTATCACTCATTTCAACCATCTCACCAATAATTAACCCTCGTATATTATCAAGACTGCCACTGTTCCTTAAGTGGTGCATCATACGATCAAACGAGTAATATTTTTCGCCAATTTCTTCAATGAAGATTATTGTGCCTTTCATATCAATTTGATCATTAGTGCCGAGCCTTTCCATTATCAAACATAAATTTCCACCCCATAGTTTTCCTGTAGCTACTCCTGGTTTGAGAATTTTTGCAGGACATTCAGCAGTTGAATCAATTCGTATATTATTAGCTCCAGAAAGTACAGCGAAAAAAGTATCTAAATTATATTGGATGGTTTCCTTTCCATAGGTAGAAAGCATTGGGCCATGAAAACAAGTCAAACCAGATTGTTGAACAATTGAGGATATATATCCAGTAACATCACTGTAACCAACAAATATTTTAGGATTATTTTTGATCACTTGGTAATCTAAAAGCGGCAGGACTCGATTCCCACCATAACCACCTCTGGCACATACGATTGCATCAATTGTTTGGTCTTCAAACATTGCCATGATATCTGCAGCTCTTTGTTCTGGCGTTCCTGCGTAGAGATTTTCTTTTAACTGCGTACTTTTTCCTAAAACTAACTGATAACCTAGATCTTCAAAAACCTGAACCGCTCGCTTCATACTTGCAGGCTCCAACCAGTACGATGGATTGACTATTCCTATCCTTGC
>JAAGZM010000848.1 GCA_024206355.1 Gammaproteobacteria bacterium
AAAAAAATGAAAAATCTAATAACTGGAAAAACACAACTATTTTAAGCTGAACCTGATCAAGGTGGAAACGTTGGTTACTCAATAACATTCAAGTACAGTTTTGATCAGGATGATATCCTGGAATCATTTAAATACTCAGATATTGAGTTTAGTGGCTCAGGTACCTGGGATGAATATTCCTGCGGTGAAGATTACCCAATTGGGGAAATGATGAAGCAGGCTTTATCAGACCTGAACCAAAAATAGGCTTGAAACATCCCAGGTGTTCAGGATTTAATAAAAGATCGTTGTTGAGTCATTTATTTTCAGGAGATATTAATGAAATCTGTACTATGGATTATCATGTCCTTAATAAGTTTTCATGCTGTTGCCGACAAGCTCTCAGATAAAGCCAAGGCTAAATATCGGGCAGCTCAACATCCTAAATGGTCTGGTATTGGTACAAATCGATATAATACAGAGTTTAATAACAATGCTGACCATAACCATCAAAATATTAACAAATACAGGCGCACCTACCAAACTGAGCATATGAATGACAAACAAAAAGCAAAATACCGAGCAGCACAGCATCCCAAGGGCTCGGGTATAGGAACTAATCGCTACAATACGAATTATTATGGAGATTACCCAATTGAGAAATACCAGAGAGTATTTCCTACTGAAAACTATCAAAACAATTAAGTTGCATTGTTAAATTCATTTCAATAATAAACTTTGAGGAATAAATAGTGAAAAATTTATTATCAGAAACTTGTATACAGGATTCCATACAATCAAAGTTTTCAGAGGTAATGCAACACCAATAACGAGACAACTCAAAAAGAAACAAGGTAAGCTAAGTGATGAATGGTTTCTTGATGAAGTCTTTATCAAGCTTAACGGTGTTCAACATTATCTATGGCGTGCTGTTGATCAAGATGGTTGTGAGTTAGATGTATTCGTGTCAAAGTGCCGTAATAAAAAGGCTGCATTGAAGTTCTTCAGGAAACTCTTCAGAACTCAACCAAGAAAACCTAGAGTAATCATTACTGACAAACTACCCAGCTACAAGGCTGCTCTACGAAATATTGGAGTTAATATCAATCATGATACTAGTCAATATGCGAATAACATTGCTGAAATATCACACCAGAAAGTTAGGCAGCAGCAAAGACAGATGAGAAACTTTAAGTCCATTAAACACGCTCAAAAGTTTCTAGCGAATCATGGTTTAATCAACAATTTCTTTCGTCATCAACGTCATTTAGCTAAAGCTAGTACTTATCGAATATTGCGAGAAGAATCATTTTAAACATGGACACAAACTAGTTGCGCCCAGAATTTGGTGATTGCTTAAATATTCAGCAATTTTTGATATTACTTTAGCTGTCAGAAGTTAAGTTGACAGAGCCCTTTGAGTCAATGATTACATCACTGACTAGTGGTGGCAAAATGTCTGCGTTTGTGTCATTATTCAATTCAATTGGATCTCCTGGTGGTTTTGTCGTTTGACTTTGAATACAAACATTTTACCATGCGTGAGGTTATCTTGATGCCTTGGGCAGGCAGCCAACTTATAGGTTTAAGTAAAACTGCTATAGATCCCATTTCCAGGAGTTTTTCCATGGACAAAAT
>JAAGZM010000849.1 GCA_024206355.1 Gammaproteobacteria bacterium
AATTATGAGTCGAAAATTACCACCACTAAATAGCTTGCGTACTTTTGAGTCGGCTGCTAGACACCTGAGTTTTACCAAAGCATCGGAAGAATTATTTGTTACTCAAGCCGCCGTGAGTCACCAAATTAAACATTTGGAGGACTTTTTAGGTACTAGTTTGTTTCATCGAAAAAATAGGAAATTAAGTCTTACAGAGGAGGGCGCTGACTATTGGCCGGAGATAAGAGATATCTTTGAACACCTTAGCGATGCAACTAGTAACCTTCAGAGTGAAGGCCTATCAGGAGCTTTAGCGGTAGATGTAACACCAACCTTTGCTATTGAGTGGTTGATCCCTCGACTTGATCTTTTTAACGAACTCTATCCAGATATTGATGTAAGGATCTCTGCGAATAATTCTCACAAAGAGGTTGATTTTTTTGGCGGAGATGTTGATATTGCCATCTATTTTTCAAAAGGTCGCTATAGAAAGGGTATCTATAAGGAAACATTATTAAATGAATACTTGATTCCTGTGTGTTCGCCTAAAATTTTTAACGATGATAGACCTTTAGATTTGCCTTCAGATTTACAAAAATTCAGACTTATTCATAACTCCACTACTGAAGATTGGATTCGATGGTTAGATAAGGTTGATATTGAGGGTATTGATGTTAACCGTGGCACGATATTCAGTCATGCGGTGATGGTATTACAGGCTGCAGTTCATGGCCAGGGAGTAGCGCTTGGTTATAGTATTTTATCTAAGCAATTGATTGACATAGGCCAGCTGGTTTGCCCTTTTGATATCACGTTACCCAGTATCAATTCCTTTGACTTTGTCTGCCCGGAAGGCCATCAAGATAAACCTAAAATCGCCGCTTTCAGAGATTGGCTGAAAACGATGATCGAAGATTATTCAGCTGATGATCCTTTCCGTTTAGATGGACAGTATATCGAAACTTGATAGTATTTCGCGTGCCGCCTGGCGGCCTTCAGCAATAGCTGTGACAACGAGATCAGCACCTCGAACCATATCGCCGCCAGCAAATATTCCTGTAGCTGAAGTTTGTTGGAGATAAGGTAACTCATGATCAGTTGTCGGTAGAGTCTTTAGCAATCCCTTGTCGTTAACGGTAATGCCAGCTTTCTCAAACCAGTCTGCTGGGCTTGCAGTAAAGCCAAAAGCGATAATAACTCTATCTGCTTCAATCACTACTTCTTCGTTAGAATTTGTTCCTGTGGTACTAAAGCGAACTCCAGTTATTTTACCGTCCGAGCTTTCAATAGCAATAGGTTGGCGATGGAACACAAATTCCACACCTTCTTCTTTGGCATTTTGTACTTCCTGCCTAGAACCTGGCATATCTTTCTCTGTACGTCGATAAACACACTGCACATTTTCAGCTTGCTGACGAACTGCTGATCGGACGCAATCCATAGCAGTATCACCACCACCAAGAACAATAACTTTTTTGCCACTCATATCAAAGTAAGGATAGTTAGCCATTGCGTAAGATTGCTGATGATTAATATTGCCAATTAAGTAATCGAGTGCTTTGATAACTCCTTCTGCTTCTAGGCCAGGCAATCCTCCATCAAGGGGAGTGTAAGTTCCCATACCTAGAAATATAGAGTCGTAATCTTCTTGTAATTTCTCAATGCTGATATCTTTTCCAATCTTAGTATTTAGAAAGAACTCAACGCC
>JAAGZM010000126.1 GCA_024206355.1 Gammaproteobacteria bacterium
GCCTAATGACTCTGTGTATGACATGGACTGATGACGACGCATCATTTCCATACAAGTCAATGAGGCCGTTAGATATGATATAGCCAGTGTTGAGCGAATATGTACGCTCGATAAACCGCCATGAGTGGCGTGCCATGTAATTAATCCGCCAATTAATAATAACATGACCCCAAGAGGATAGAGAAATATACCAATGCGATCATGAGACGGCTCTTCTATAAAAGTTTTAGGCTGCACAGGTTTTTTCTCGTCGGTTGCTTTCGATAAAGATTGTTCCTGCGTAGATTTCATTGGTCCGAATTCTTTACCGAAAAAGATAACGATTGGCACTGTTGCCAGCGCCAAAAATGCATAAAATTGATAAGGTAAAACTTTGATCAGAACAGCGAAGGAATTTTCTGTTAAGCCAATTTCGGAATAGGACTTATCAATTAGCGATGTAATGTAAGCTCCCCAACCAATAAAGGGAATTAAAATGCTGATTGGTGACGAAGTGGTATCTAATATATAAGCCAGTTTTTCACGACAAATTTTGAATTCATCAAATACTGAACGATACAATGGACCAACAATTAAGCTATTGCCTGAGTCGGTGAAAAATATCCCAAGGCCAGACAGCCAAACCAAAATTTGTGCCTTAGCTCGACTGGTCACAATGTGTGTCATTTTACGGGCAAAGGCAGTTGCTCCACCTGAAACTTCGAGTAACTTTACGAAACCACCAATAATAAATATGATCAGGATGACCTGAACTTGTGAACCGTTAGAAACTTCTTGAAGCACCTGATTTTCCATTGAATCTAAAATCGCATAAAAAGGATTGAAATCAGTAATGATCAATGAGCCACTTATAATACCGGTGACTAGTGCGAGCAAGACATTTTTACTGTAAAGGGCAACCGCTATCGTCAGTAAAGGAGGTACAACTGAGAGAAATCCATAATCATTCATAATGTAAGAAACCTATTTGGACGATAAGGTGAAAGTGCTATTGGAGGCTTTCTATTTGCTACGAGATCAGCGACTGTTAGTCCTGTGATGGCAGCCAATGTCATACCTAGATGTTGGTGACCAAAGGCAAAAAGCACATTGTTCGACTTAGGTGAAAAACCAAGTGCAGGTAGAGAGTCTGGCAATGATGGGCGAAAACCCATCCAGACAGACTCTTCCTTAATGTCAATTTTTGGTAGCATGCGCTTTGCTTCAGGCAGTAATTTCCTGATTTTGCTGTAGTCAGGTGCAATATCAAGTCCAGCAAATTCTATCTGTGCAGACATTCGCATACCTGTTTCCATTGGAGTTAAAACAAAAGAATCATCTCCACTCACTACAGGACGACTTAGTAGAGAACTTGTCGATTCAGATAGCATCAAGTGATAACCACGTTCTGTATCAAGAGGAATGTTATCGCCTAATTGTTTGGCTAGAGAACGAGACCAGGCGCCTGCTGCAATGACTACCTTGTCTGTTACTAGTGTCTCATTTGATCCGATCAACTCAATGCCGTTACTATTACGATTAATACGATTGACGGCAAACTGCTTGTAGCTCCCTCCACGATTAACAAAGAGTTCAACCATACCTTTCACTAACCGATCAGGATTGGTAATACTTAAACTATCCTTTTGAAAAAAACCGCGTTTATAGATAGGTGCTAAATTAGGTTCTAAGTCATGAATTTGTGATGCATCAAGTACTTCATAGGGAGTTTTCATTTTATCTAGCAGCTGCCTCGATTTTTTTGTGCCATCAAACGATTTTTCTGTTTCATAAACTTTCAGCCAGCCGGTTTGTTTAAAAAGTGACGAAAGCTCTGTCTGTTCTGTCAGTTGGTGCCAACTTGCTACGGCATATTGAGATAATCCATGTAGATGTTTAGCATTGTTATTAACGTTAGAAGAGCTACTTTGCAAAATGAAACGCATTAACCAGGGCAATATTCTGTGAAAGTAAGCAGGATGTACTGTTAGTGGTGAGTTCGATTTGGAAAGCATCCTAATAGCATCAAAGATTATTCCTGGCATAGCAGTAGGTGCACAGGATCCGTTAACAATCGCTCCAGCATTACCAAAGGATGCTCCAGCACAAGGAGCTTCTCTGTCTACCAGTATGACATCATGCCCATCTTTTTGTAATGCTAGGGCAGATGCTGCTCCTACTACTCCAGCACCAATAATGATTATCTTGCTAGGCATATTTTAGTTTGCATCATTTGTTGTTTTTATATGTATGTTTTTTTATTTGTTATTTAGATATTGAAATTAGTGTATCAATTTCTTGATAGATAGGCGAGACTGACTTTGGTTAAACAGTTAAACAGTTAAACAGTTAAA
>JAAGZM010000850.1 GCA_024206355.1 Gammaproteobacteria bacterium
TGCATAAACATGAGGCCAGTCAACATCAAGAAAAACTGCAACACGTTTCAGAATTTGCAGACGAAGCTTTTAATATACTATCCAGCGGTGAAGAATTTGTTGGTGATGTAATGCCCTGGGAAAAGACTACCGATAAATTTAGATTTCGCCCTGGTGAGGTCACAATATGGGCAGGGTACAACAATTCAGGCAAATCTTTAGTTATGGGACAGATAGCAATATTCCTATCAACGTTCACAGCCGTTGGAATGGCATCTTTTGAAATGCGGCCTGTGGTAACAGTAAAGAGAATGCTAAAACAGGCCAGCGGTGGAGATAAACCCACTGAATATATACTGGATAGATTTAAAGAAAAATTGAATATGTATATTTACAATCACGTCGGAACACTCAATGCAAATACAGTATATGGAATGTGTCATTTCATGGCAAAAGAAAAGGGCATCAAACACATAATGATTGACAGTTTGGTTAAATGTGGGATAAATCAAAGCGAAAATGAGCCCCAGAA
>JAAGZM010000127.1 GCA_024206355.1 Gammaproteobacteria bacterium
ATTTGTCCAATAAATTTACAATCTGTTCAAATTCATGCATCGCTTTATTGGCGATTGATTTAGCTTCATTGACTGAAGAAGGCTTATGCTGAAAAATATTGTCAACTCCAGTCTGCTCATTGAAACCAAAGTCATGAGGCCTAACCATAACGATCGAATTAGTGAGATGCTTTTGTTTATAGGTCATCTGAAATCTACTAGCTGAGTGATAATTGGCAATTATAAGACCGAAGCTTGAAGTATGCGACAACTTTTTTAATAATAAAGATGAGCTAGGGTAACCCTAGGATCCTCAGTTGACTGGCTCTGAATTATGATTATATGCTTCAAAACAGCAACTTACAGAAAGATTAGTATTCATCCATTGAGTGAGTTTGACTACGCATTTGATTGCAACATATTAGTAAAAACCTTTTAACAATTAGAGCAACAATTAGAGCAACAATTATAAGGTTAGGCTTTATCATTCGAACAACTGTCTCAACCTGATGACGATGATATTTTTGATGATTTTTCATCATCACCTCCATCATCAGATGATGACGAAGATGATAATATTGAGTTATTTTAGTCCGCCTTAATCTAATCAGACAATCTTAAGCTATCATTATAGGCATACTCTGAAATAGCATGCCAAGATCGTACTTGTTTTTTATAAGCATTGTAGGATTTGAAAATACGTTTACCAATCTCGCTATTATTAGCAATATCTTCGACAACCTGTTCAGAGATTTTCCGTAATTTAATTAGAACATCATCAGGTAGTTTTAGTAGCTGCACTTGGTGCTCGTTAATCAAGACCTGTAACGCTGAATTATTTTTAGCCGTAAATTCTGCTTGCATATCAAGACTAGCAGCATGGCAAGCCTGCTCTACGATCATTTGCAAGTCTTCAGGTAAAGCATCGAAAGCTTCCTGGTTGATAATCGCTTCTGCAGTTGTACCAGGTTCATGCCAACCTGGATAGTAATAATATTTTGCAGCCTTATAAAGTCCCATAGCTAAATCGTTGTAAGGACCTACAAATTCAGCGGCATCTACAGCCCCTGTTTCTAATGCCGTGAAAACTTCACCGCCGGGAATAAGTACGGGAGTTCCTCCTGCACGATCAAGGACTTCACCTCCAAGGCCAGGGATACGCATTTTCAAGCCCTTAATATCTTCAAGGCTTTTAATTTTTTTGTTAAACCAACCAGCCATTTGAACGCCTGTATTGCCGACGGTGTACGGGCGGACTCCAAAAGGTTGATACAACTCACGCCACAACTCATAACCGCCACCCTTTAGCAGCCAACCTTGTATTTCAGTTGCATTTAGGCCAAAGGGAACAGTAGTAAAGAAAGGCGCAGAAGGCATTTTCCCTTTCCAATAATAGGATGCACCATGACCCATTTCAGCTGTTCCTGAGCTGACGGCATCGAAGGTTTGAAGTGCAGGTACGAGTTCACCACTACCGTAGACTTTTACATTTAGCCTTCCACCACTCATCTCATTAATAATACGAGCAAGAAATTCTGCACCTTCACCTAAGCCTTGGAAATTTTTTGGCCAGGTGGTCACCATTTTCCATTTTATGACTTTTTGTTTAGTAGCAGTATCGGTAGAGCAATTTTTCTCTGAGTTACTACAGGAGCTCAAGCTACCGATTGCTGCCGTTGCACCAACGGCGGAAATAAAGTTTCTACGTTTCATATTAGTCTCTCAATAATTGGATAGAGTGGGTATATACGCTTTTATAACATAAATTTTTTTATAATGCCTGTTTAACAGGCTTGTAGTCGAGCATAAGTAAGCACTAGCCACTTACTTCCTACCGATTCAAAGTTAACCTGAACTCTTGCCTGTGGTCCGTCACCTTCGAAATTCAAAACAGTTCCCTCGCCAAATTTAGGATGCACCACTAATTGGCCTAAATTAAATTCTTTATCTGAACTTCCAGGATCAGAATAACCTTGAAAGATAGGCCTGCTGATCTTTGCATTGAGACGTATTTCCTGTTTGAGGTCATCAGGTATTTCATGTAAAAATCGTGATGATTTAGGGTAATTTTCATTACCATAGAGTCGCCTCTTTTCAGCCCAGCTAAGATACAAGGTTTCCATTGCACGTGTGATCCCAACATAACAAAGTCGCCTTTCTTCTTCGAGCTTCTCAGGATCTTCAATAGAACGGCTATGAGGAAAAAGATTTTCTTCCATGCCGGCAATAAAAACGATTGGATATTCTAGGCCCTTGGCAGAATGCAGTGTCATCATTTGAACTGCTTCATCATAATCATTGGCTTGAGATTCACCTGATTCTAAAGCCGCATGACTAAGAAACGCATCTAATGGGGAGAGGTTGTCTTCTATTTCTGTATCTTCAAATTCACGGGTAGCGTTAATAAGCTCTTCAAGGTTTTCTTTACGTGCTTCAGCTTTTTCGCCTTTTTCTTTTAGATAATGAGTCATTAGGCCTGACTGATGGATCACTAATTGAGTTTTTTGATGAAGACCCATATCCTCACTGTCAATTTCCATTGAATTGATAAGTTCAATGAAGTTGCTGACAGAGGTTTTTGCGCGATTTGTAAGTTCTGATGATTCAATTAGCTTCAATGCAGTATCCCATATCGACAAGCTTGATGAGCGGGCTTCTCTACGAAGTATTTCGATCGTTTTATTACCAATGCCCTTTGGAGGGACATTAATAATTCGTTCGATAGCTGCATCATCAGAACGGGAAGATAGTAAGCGCAAATATGAAAGAGAATCTTTTATCTCTGCTCGTTCGAAAAAGCGTAAGCCCCCATATATCCGATAAGGAATTTGGCGAATGATTAGCGCTTCCTCTAATACCCTTGATTGAGCATTTGAACGGTATAATACGGCACAATCATTCCACGATTTACCTTGCTCTGAATGTTGTTTTAGTTGTGAGGCAATAAATCGTGCTTCTTCTTGTTCGTTGAATGCGGAATATAGTTGAATAGCATCGCCTTCACTATCTTCCGTCCAGAGTTGTTTTCCCATCCGATCAGAGTTATTTGAAATAACAGCGTTAGCAGCATTTAATATTGTCGCTGAGGAGCGATAGTTTTGCTCTAGCAGTAAGACCTTGGCTTCTTGGTAGTCTTTGCTGAACTCTCTGATATTGCCCACTTGAGCGCCACGCCAGCCGTAAATTGACTGGTCATCATCACCAACAATAGTAATATTTCCGATATCTTGAGTGAGTAGTTTTATCCAAGCATATTGAATGTGATTGGTATCTTGAAATTCATCAACCAGTACATGGGCGAAACGCTGGCGATAATGTTTGAGCAAGGCTGGGTTTTGTTGCCACAACTCTAGAGCTCTTAATAATAACTCAGCAAAATCAACGAGGCCAGATTGCTGACATAGGCGCTCATACTCAGAATAAATTTTTAGCATTACTTTGGTAAAAAAATCACCGCCAGGTTTTATATCTTTTGCCCGAATACCATTATCTTTCTGATTATTAATAAACCACTGAACTTGTCGAGGTGGCCACTCTTTTTCATCCATCTGAAATTCACGCATCACTCGTTTTATTAAACGAAGTTGATCATCGGAGTCGAGAATTTGAAAGGATTCGGGAAGTTTTGCTTCCTGATGATGTGTGCGCAAGAGACGGTGAGCAATGCCATGAAAAGTACCAATCCACATACCTGAAGCGGGTAAGTTAAGTAATTTTTCAACACGAGCTCGCATTTCTTGTGCGGCCTTATTGGTAAAGGTTACGGCAAGAATGGAGTATGGTGAATGTCCTTCAGCCTGGATCATCCAGGCAATTCGATGTACCAGAACCCGAGTTTTACCACTGCCTGCACCGGCCAAAATTAACAGTGGTAAATTATCTGCACAGACGGCTTCACGCTGTGCAGAGTTTAATTCATCGAGTATGGAGCTTACGTCTTCAATCATGGCAAGCATTCTAGCAAAGTGACTCTATTAATCCAACACAAGACAGTCTG
>JAAGZM010000851.1 GCA_024206355.1 Gammaproteobacteria bacterium
CATCATTTATTAATTGATCGATGGCTGGATGATAGGCAGCAGTTATTGATTAATTATTGCAGCATGTCAAATCAAGATGAAATGGGCAACTTGCCGACATTACCTGATACTGTTGAACTCACACATTTTTGCCAGCAACTTGTGGACTATATCTCTTTAGGTCATTTTGAAGTTTATGAGTCACTTGTAGCAGAGTGTGCTGAAAAAGGTGAATCAAGTCTAGACCTTGCTCATGGGTTATATCCTAAAATTGCTAAAACAACAGATATTGCTATCACTTTTAATGATAAATACTGTAATCTTGAAAATGTCGATCAATATGAAGTCTTATGTGCAGACTTATCGAATATTGGAGAAGCTTTAGCTATTCGCATTGAGTTAGAAGATAAGCTTATTGATAGCTTCCATAAAAATCATTAAATAAAACAGTTTAATTTTGTTGAAGAGGAATTATCAATAATGATCAGAGTATTCATTAAACGGTCGCTGGTGGAAGGTAAAGAATCTGACTATCGCCGCACTGTAAGACAACTGAAACAAAAAGCCTGCAATATGCCTGGTTACATATCAGGTGAAATGCTAGTTGATTCTGAAAATCCTAAGCATTGTCTTGTTATGTCTACATGGGAAAGCATTGAATATTGGCAAACTTGGGCTAAGTCTGATGAACGCAAACAAGCTGAGTCAGCGATCAGAAAAATGTTAACAGACGATGAAAGTATCTCAATATATGAAGCTGCTTCTATGAAAGCAGCTTCATCTTAAGAAAACTTATTCTTTCTTTTCTTCAGCTTTAATGATTTCAAGTAATTGAACCTCAAATATTAACACTGAGTTTGCTGGTATAGTCGGTGTAGCTCGTTCTCCATAGGCTAATTCAGGTGGTAAAACGAGTTCAATCTTACCGCCTTCTTTAATAAGTTGTAATCCCTCTGTCCATCCTGAAATAACACTGTTAAGAGCAAATGATGCAGGCTCATTTCGAGAAAAAGAACTATCAAACTCTGTACCATCAACTAATGTTCCACGATAATGTACTTTTACTTTATCGGTAGCAACAGGATTAGCACCTGTTCCAGCTTCAATAACTCGATATTGGATTCCTGATTCAGTTGTAGTGATACCTTCTTTTGCTGCATTAGCGTCAAGGAAAATCTTATTAGCTTCTGCGGTAACTTTTGCTTGTTTTTGTGCAATTTCAGCAAGCTTAGTTTTAATTTGTTCTTGAAAGGCCATCAAAACGGTTTGAACTTCTTGATCGTCCATCTGTGACTTATCTTCTAATGATTCAAGAAATCCCATTTTAATAAATTCAGGGTCAACTTCCATTCCCCATTTTTCAAATTCAGGTAAGTTGCGAGCTAAGAATATTCCGCTGTTAGCACCCATGGCATATGCAATTTGCGCCATTTTATCCGTTTTATCCAGAGTGCCCTTCGGAGTTACACTAGATAGCTTAGTAGTGGTTTCTTGTGTTTTTGTCGTATCTGCAGTTACAGTAGAAGTGTTTGAATCGCAAGCTACAAGTAATAGAAGAAACGATATTGATACTAATAAATATTTTTGCATTTGTTTTACCTATATTATATTTGATTGGCTAATTGTAATTAATTGCGAACTATCGGTAAATTTGACCGTAAACGCAAGCTATATCTTTATATGAGGCTAAATTTGTATCAAATTTCTTGAAAATCTTATCAAGCGTTTTATTATTTGAGATGGTTATCGCTTAAATCAATTTCTATTTTGGTGTATATTCATTGAAGATATCTAAAGTTTTGTTAATGCCTACAAGAAAGGTCTATATGCTTAATAAAATCCTAATGGCTTTATTGTTACCGACTCTACTAATAGTGAGTGGATGCGAGAGAAGTTCAGTTCCAAAAACTCAAGCTCGCCATACCGCAGTAGCCACCTATGATGCCGATATTTCAGACGATGGTGCCTATGCATTAGTTGCTAGTGTAAATCATGATGCGGGATTTTGGGATTTGAATGCAAATGTTCTACTTTATAACTGGAGCCATTCTAATGAAACTGACATTGGTATTGTAGCGGTTGATATCTCTCCTGACGGCACGAGAGCGGTCACAGCAACAGAAAAAGACATGGCAGTTTGGGATACTAGTAATGGTAAAAATGTAGGGTTTTACAGCTTACCAGAAAGCGATCTTCGTGATATTGCTATCTCTGATCGAGGTGATAATTTAATTATGGGGCTTGGTGATGGTCGTGTTATTCACCTCAACCTTCGCACTGGACGGCGTTTAGAATTTTTAGCACACGGCGAAGCTATTAATAGTGTTGATATTTCACCCAACGGCCGCTACGTCCTTTCTGGTGGTAATGACTATAGAGCTATATTTTGGGATAGTAAAACAGGACAATCATTACTACAGCGTAAACATAATTCAAGAGTTATCCTCGTTGCCTTGAGTCGAGATGGTAAGAGAGCTTTTTCCTCGGGCATTAAAGCAGATGCATATGTTTGGGATATTGTGAGTGGAAATGAAATTAGCAAGCTTGATCTTAAAAAACGGCAGTATGTTTTAACCAGCGCCAGATTCTCTGCTAATAACCAGCAACTATTAACTGGAGCACCTAGTCGACAACTCGTGCTTTGGGATGCCAATAATGGTTCAATTAATAAATTAATTCGAGTAAGCTCCAGAAACCAGAATCGGCCATCAGGAGCGATTGTTTATGCTGTTGGTTTCTCACCTAATGGCGATCTATTATCAGAATCTTCAGCTGGTTTTGGAGAACGCTGGAGTGTTGAAGTTACCTCTGATCCTTAACTAACCGTGCAGCGGGATATTAGGTCATTTTATCGAGTCAATAAA
>JAAGZM010000852.1 GCA_024206355.1 Gammaproteobacteria bacterium
GAGGTCACTGAGTGGATGGATAGTAGAGCACAACCCACTGACGTTGAGCTAAACGCAGTTCAACAAAGCGATATCAGGGAACGCAGGAAAGACAGCGATGCAGAGAAGCTAGGAGACACTAGACTAGCGGTAACTGCGTTGGCTGAAATCATTTATGAGAACCCTAATATACAAGCAGCTTTTAGTACCCCCAGGGAGTTCAAAAGTGCTGTGGGTGCACGATACAGACGGAAACTGGATACTTAGCTCTTGGCAACTCGTACAGAAATCAAGGAACTAGCAGAACAAGACCTCAAGAAGTTTGCGCGCTTAGTAAACCCATCACGTGTGTACGGACATATCCATGATACCGTCATGGATTGGTGGCAACACGAAGAAGCACATGATGATCAGTTGCTTCTGTTGCCCCGAGCACACATGAAGTCTCACTTAGCTGCTGTGTACGCAGCGTGGTTAGTTGTGAAGTACCCTTATATCACGATCTTGTATATATCAGCAACTGCTGATTTA
>JAAGZM010000853.1 GCA_024206355.1 Gammaproteobacteria bacterium
AAACCTAGAGCTATGAAGGAATATTGACAAAAGCAAGAAAAAATTGATTTCATTCTATTAGAATAACGGATAACTGAAAGACCCGAAAATATACCCCTGATCTCTTGTCCAATTGTAAATAACCTTCCATAGAAATATTTGTCAAGGAAACTTTCTTCCAACAGGGCTGGTCAGAAGGCTGTGAAGCAATCATAAATGCAGGCAGTGATTGTCAAGCAGTCGATGAAAGCGGCAGGAATGCCGTGCACTTCAGTTCATGCAACGACGAAGACAGGTGAGATTTGATGAAGCCAGCATATTTGTGAAAGCAACTTCGGGTTTTTTGTATCTAGGATGCTTTGAGGTCAGAATATTTGATACAGCAACTTATGGTTAGTTGTATAAACGCAGATGGGGGATTCAAAAACGACAACCCCTGCTTAGAAACTAAGGGCCTTAGCTATTTGGTTCCACTCGCTACGCTGACTCTTACTGTTTTCTTTAGCTGCTTGGAAATGATATTAAACCACACAAGCAAGGAAGAACTTAATAAACAAGATGTTGAGGTAAGTCATTGCCTATCCGTTCGCAAAGTCTTCATGAATACTTCCCTGGTATCATCATCATTGTCACTTTCTCCAGCAGATTGTTAACCCAAAGAACCAACCTCCCATTTCATCTGGTCCAGAGCAAGCCTGTTTGCTATGCGCCAGTCTTCAATGTAAGACCAAGGGAGGATGTTGTATTTACACCCCCTTTTACCTACCTCCTGCTTCTCTCGTCTCGACCATACTTTCAAGCATAGTTTTCATAAAATACATTATTGAGCGAGTAGAGGAAATATTCTGACTTAACTATTATCATTCAACAGTCTTTGATCGATACAGAGCTCGAGACTGGCGATGAAATAGTCAAGTTTAATTTTTTTCTCTTCGAACGTACTTCTCACCATCCTTTAATAATTCATTCTTAAAAATCTCAAAAATAGATTGCTGATATCTGCCAATAATGTTATTTTGAATTGCAGGGAATGACTCCTCTTCATTGGGCATCATTTCACAATCTCGACCGCAATGTCTTGCTCTTGCTGGATAAGGGGGCTGATCCGTCAGTTTTGGACCACGAAAGCAAAAGTCCACTAAGTTTCATGGGGAACTATAAGAAACCGTTGTAATAATAAGTTCTACGCTGTTCCCATTGACGAAACTGTTGTAATACGTTAGTTTACAACGTTTTAGAGCTAACTAAACCGTTTTATTCAATGGGAAATGCGTAGTTTAAAAGATATTTGGGTGAACTCTTATTACGGGGCTTAGTTTTCACTAAGTTTCATGGGGAACTATAAGAAACCGTTGTAATAATAAGTTCTACGCTGTTCCCATGGTCAGAACTGTTGTAATACGTTAGTTTACAACGTTTTAGAGCTAACGGAACCAGTTTATTCAATGGGAAATGCGTAGTTTAAAAGATATT
>JAAGZM010000854.1 GCA_024206355.1 Gammaproteobacteria bacterium
ATGTACTCAGTAATAATCCACGAAAATATTGAAAAAACAAATATAGCAGCAAAGCTGGGCCCATATCACAGCATGGATGAAGCCGTAGAAGCTAGGCGTAAATTTATCAACAAGAATTGTCAAGAGAGTTCTTTTTTAAAAACTCTGACCAAAAAACAGGCCAATGAAAAATTAATAAAAAAAAAGTGAATCAATGGTAATGTCGAGAACTATAGCAGTTTATGACATTGTAAATTTATTATATCGGAAAGAGCTAGAAAATGACTGAGCAGATCATAAACAGCAAGCAAAGCCTAGATGCTTACAAAGCATATTTAGACATACAGTTTAGCAAAAAACACTATTTGCGTATGACGTGCAAAACAGGCGATTTGCGTACACTTTCACAAAATGCAGCATTGCATGTATTTTGCACGCAAGTATCAGAAGCACTTAATGATGCCGGTTTTGATTTTAGAGTATTTGTAAAACCTGGCTATCCTGTTCCATTTAACGAAAATCTTGTAAAGGAATATCTGTGGAGGCCAATCCAAAAAGCGATCACCGGCAAAAATTCAACGACACAACCAAAAGTGAACGAGTATATATTAATTTATGATGCTTTAAACTTGAAACTGGCAGAGCATGGCATTCATGTTCCCTGGCCCTGCAAAGAGAATATGAAATGATTATTAAAACGAAAAATGTATTATCAATATTTGACGGAATATCAGCTGGTCGAATTGCTTTGGAGCGAGCAAATATTCCTGTAGATAAATATTATGCAAGTGAGGTCGATAAATATGCTATCAAAATCACACAAAACAACTATCCAGATACCATACAATTAGGTGATGTTACTCAGTGGCGTAAGTGGGAGTTACCAGAGATTGATTTGGTTATAGGCGGAAGTCCCTGTCAAGGGTTCAGCTTTGCTGGTAAACAACTGAACTTTGACGACCCCAGAAGTAAGTTGTTCTTCGAGTTCGTAGATATTCTGAAACACCATAAGCCGAAATATTTCCTGCTTGAAAATGTCAAGATGAAGAAAGAATATCAAGCCGTCATCACCGAGGCGATGGGGGTTGAGCCTATTGAGATTAATTCAGCGTTGGTATCTGCTCAGAATAGGAAACGGTTATATTGGACAAACATTCCTAATGTTACTCAGCCAGAGGATAAAGGAATTTTGCTTAAAGATATTATTGAAAGTGGGGAAGTTGATGGACACATACCGTCGGGCACTAAAATTGGAGTTATAAAAAATCGTGGCGAGCTACAAATAAGAAACGAAAAATCGATGTGTCTTGATGCAAACTATCATAAA
>JAAGZM010000128.1 GCA_024206355.1 Gammaproteobacteria bacterium
GTGAGCGGTACTTCAGCATCTATCAGTGTTACAGCTACGAATGAAGCTGAGAAGTATACTGAGGTAGTGTTACCTATCTATAACTTCTTAGCTGGTTGTCATCCTAGCTTATCCGATAAGATACAGTTAGAAACTATAGCGGGTTCTCCTGACACTGGAGCGGTATACTTAGGTTATGATGTTAACTTAGTGTTAGCACCTTTATCTGGTAGTATACTCTTCATTAAGACACCTACGGTAAACCTAGCTGTATATAAATCATTAGGTACTCGTATAACAAGATTATCCGTAGAGGCTGTTGATAGTGGTTTAGTTACTGTCCCAGCTAATAGCATTACAGGTATTAGTCCAGTACCTGTAGGATACACTGGTGTGGTAAATACAGTACAGATGACTTCAGGTAGTGAGGTAGAAACTGATGCTGAGTATCGTTTCAGGTACACTCAGATAATTGACCTTACAAGTAGTTCTACTAGGAATGCTGTAGAGGGTGCGTTACTTCAATTAGATGGCGTATCTAAAGTGAGAATTTATGAGAATACTACTGACACAGATACACCAGAAGCAGATAGTTATAGTTTCAACTCCGTTATCTTTGGGGGTGATGCTAATGCGATATTCCAAACGTTATTCGACAAGAAACCTATTAATGTGAAAGCTTCTGGTAGTGTGTGTGGTACAATATTATCTTCTCAGAGTGATGCTACTATAGTTTGTTATACACCAGCTACTAATCAGAAACTCTCTACACGTATTACTTACACCACTAAGAACAATGCAGATCTTACCACTCAAGAGCAATCAGTTATTAATGATGCCTTAGCAGTATTTACCGCTAGTTCAGATATAGGCGACCCTATATTGAATGGTCAGTTACAGAGTTATGTGTACAGGGCAGCACCTTCTTTTGATACTTTCTTAACAGTACAAGTGGAAGTTAAAGAGGTAGCTCAACCAGATAGTTCTTATTCAAGTGCGGATTACCTTACAGCTTACAATGAAGTTGCTTTGATAGA
>JAAGZM010000855.1 GCA_024206355.1 Gammaproteobacteria bacterium
ATAGGTAATAGGGCAAAGGGATAAAGCCAAGCAATAATTTGAAGTATAACTGCAATAGGTTCGCCAATGCTATTACTTAATACCTTCTGCCACTCCCACAAGCCCCATATTAACCCCGCACCGCAAAGCCAAACAGCAAAGGTTATAAGGCGAGATAGCTTCTCAATTTTATCTTTATCGTCTGACATTTAGTTATACCTAGAGTGCTTGATGGTTTATGTTTGTTTAGTGAGCTTGACCAATTAATTGAGACATAATATTCCATATTTAAAATAAACAACATAGTTACAGGTATAAAAAGAGGAGCTGTTAGCTCCTTTTTTAGTATGAATGAACCAGTTAGCTTAGTTGTACAAACTATTCTCAGGGTTTACAGCAGCGCTTGCTCCTTGAGTGTAAGTCATACCTTTAAGTGTGTTGGCTAGCGTCTGAAGTGTTCCAGAATCTAAGCCTTCAACATTACCTGATAAAACCTTTTCTAAATCAGCTTTACTAATAGTTTTATATAGTTCTTTTTGGACTTCTCTCCATCTTTTTAATGCAGTCTCTTTAACAGCACCAGACTCACCAACACGCTTAACAGCATATGATAGGGCTTGAATGCTTGGGTCTACAATAAGAGCTGCTACGGTTGCTTTAGCTACAGCATTTGAACCAAGCTTTGCATCAAGAGCATCAGTAATACTCTCGCCTCTACCTCTTCCAAGCTCTGCTATAGCCTTGGTGCGGTTAAGTCTAGCTTCAGTTGTTAGACCACTATCTACAGCCTTTAAGGTTTCG
>JAAGZM010000856.1 GCA_024206355.1 Gammaproteobacteria bacterium
ATCAATATTTCTTTTGAAGAGAATTATGATCAGGTTGCTGCTTTTGCTAAAGTTGATGAGATTTATGATACTTTGATGGAAGTTTTTGAGACTTCAGCTCGAGAGGGTAATACTACTAACTCTATTGCTGATCAGCTTGCTCGAGAACGCATTGCACGAGCTAGTCGCTAATCTTTTCTTGTTCAGTTGTTAACTGCTCTAGGTACTTCGGGGCGTCTAGTTTGAAAATAAATCAACGGCGCCTTCGACTTTACTGCCTTTTGATTTGTTTTCAAACCAGACACCACGTTACTGATTCGATAGCTCCTCTCAGACGCTTCTTACATATGTTTTTAACTTCTATACCGAGGATTTATTATGGCTCAATTTGATGTTTTTAATGGTGATGCTGATGGTATCTGTGCTTTGCTGCAGCTTCGGCTTGCTGAGCCTCTTGAGAGTCAGTTAGTTACAGGTGTTAAGCGTGATATTAATCTGCTTGCTCAGGTTTCTGCTTCTGCGGGTGATTGCGTTAATGTTCTTGATGTTTCTCTTGATAAGAATCGTTTAGGTTTAGAGACGGCGCTTTCTAATGGTGCTGAAGTTTTTTATGTTGATCATCATTTTTCTGGTGATATTCCTGATGTTCCTAATCTGAATGCAATTATTAATACGACTGCTGATGTTTGTACTAGTATTTTGGTGAATTCTCATCTTGATGGTCAGTTTATTGAGTGGGCAATTGTTGGTGCTTTTGGGGATAATCTAAAGAAGAGTGCTCTTATGCTTTGTGAGAAGCTTGATTTGTCTGAATCACAGATTAGTGATTTGGAAAATCTTGGTATTTACATTAATTATAATGGCTATGGTGCTTCTCTTGATGATTTACATTTTACGCCTACTGATTTATATCGGCGTCTATCTCAGTTCGAGAGTCCTTTGTTGTTTATTGAGAATGCTAAAGACGATTTTGATAAGCTTGCTGATGGTTATCATGCTGATATGGCTTCTGCTGAAGCTTTACTGCCTGAGTTTGCTAATGAGTCTACGGCGGTGTTTCTTCTTCCTAATGAAAATTGGGCAAGGAGAGTCGGTGGTGTTTATAGTAATAGTTTAGCCAATCAGTTCCCTTCCCGTGCCCATGCGGTTTTAACATTAAAAGAAAATAGTAGTTATCTTGTTAGTATCCGAGCGCCTTTGAATAATAAAACTGGTGCGGATGAGTTTTGTCGGCAATTTGAGACCGGGGGTGGGCGTGCAGCGGCGGCTGGGATTAATGATTTACCAAAAGATAAGTTGAGTTCTTTTATTGAGCGGTTTAAACAGTTTTATTAGTAGCGATGAGCAGTGCCTTCTGGACTTGCTTTAAAACGCTTATATGCCCATTCGTACTGGGTGGGGTTTTTGTCAATTTCTTGTTGTAGATGTAAATTTAACTGTTCAGCATATTCTTCATTTGTAAGGGCTGAATCTATATCTACAGGGCTAAAAGAGAGCGTGAAACCTCTTGTTGTTCGGATGCAGGTTACCATTAAAATTTTTGCGCCGGTTCTTTGCACTAAGCCTTGCAACAAGGTCATTGTATAAGCTTGATGTCCATAAAAAGGTGCAAATACTCCGCTTCCCATTACGGGTTGTTGATCGGGTAACAAAAATAAACTTTCGGCATTTTTTAATACCTTTAACATCTTCCTGACTTCCATCTTGGTTGTTTTTATTATCTGTCCGCCACCTGTGCGTCTTCCTTCTAGAATAACCTTTTCTAGCTCCTTTATTTTTGGTGGTCTATATAAACCTGATGATTGATAGTTATAGGCTAGATAACTCCAGATGAGTTCCCAATTTCCGAGGTGGGGGCTGATCAGTAATGTTCCAGTATCCGGATCATTATTTAATTGATGAAAATAATCTTCGCCTTCTACATCTGTAATCATTGGAAGGGTTTGTGGTGCAGGCCTCAACCATACCTTCGCTGTTTCAGCCATTAATTTCCCACTAGCTTTGATACTTTTGCGTGTAAGCTCGTCTCGCTCTTTATCTGATAAGTTGGGATAGCAGAGCTTTAAATTCGCTTCTGTGGTCTTTCTGCTAGATGAGTTTGTGTAATAGGTGAGCCAAGCAATAACTGCTGTTATTTTACTGCTGATAGTTAATGGTAAAAAAGACAACATTCTTAAGAATGCAATGGCAATCGCACCTTTTACTGGAGAGGAAT
>JAAGZM010000857.1 GCA_024206355.1 Gammaproteobacteria bacterium
GCGCACGCTGAAAAACTTCATTAGTGATGAACTTCAATCGAAATTGGAATACGCAAAAAAAGAACAGTCCGAATTTATACAAAAAAATGGAAATAGTTTGAAGCCACCTTGGATAGACGGGAACCTTTTCGCTAGTTTGCATGAAGGTATCCACAAATTCGAATTTGGTAAGCCTGTCATTAACGGAGAAATGTTAGTTATTCCTGTTTACCTAGAGCATTACCGAGAAAATGATCGCGTAGAATGGATTGATATTTTGGTATTAAAAAAGCAGGAAGGTGTATGGATGGTACACGATATCAAATACTGTGGAACCTGGGTGTTCAGTTATTCTGGGACACTTTTAAGCAATCTTCCTAACTGAACATAAAATTAGATGAAATGTATGACAAGCACATAAAGATCTTTCGTTTTCGCTCACTCGGACACAGCAAACTGCGTGGCGCCCCTTATGTAAAACGTTGAGGCTGTAGATTTTCTCCAAGTCGTTTTTTCTATCGTTCGGAGGTTGCATAGAATAAAAGTAGCAAAGATAATTAGACTCAGAATTAACATAGAAGCGCTTTTTGCTGTCTATATTTTATGCAATTGAATTCTAAATGAAGAGGATTGAGTTATTCTACATCCTCGTTATGTGTAAAAAACACACGGAGATATAAACATGAACAATTCAGAATTAATTATCATTGTTCTTAACTCAATTGTTATTACGATTGCCTATTTTGTTATCTATCCAAGATTTTGTGGTTCTGATGGAAATAAAATCGCAAAAAATGATGTAATAGCTTCAGCTATCCCGCTTGTTGTAGTTGGTTCAGTTTATTGGGGCACAGGGCAAGAGTTCAGCATGTTGTTTTTCACTTTAAATTGGTTTTGGTTCACACTCTTATCATATGCAATAATTGAGATCCCTTTAATGCTATGGTACTTTCAAAAAAATAATGTTTGGTCTTCATTCAACAAACAAAATTAAATATGAGCATTAAAGTTACAAAAATATTACACAGCACAAAAACACATAACCAGTGAATATGAGGGAATATTATCCATACAAGGGCAATCAGTGCGCACAGCAAGCTGTGCCGGACTGCTTTTCTGCTGCGCTAGTGTGTCATGAAGAAAGATGAAAGTCTTTCGTGCTGTATTAAAGATGAGAGTAGGCCTCTCGGTTTCGACAGCCAGATGTTGAAACCAAACCACCTGATGCGGCTGCTGTAAAGAGCAGTGGTCGTGAGCGATCAGGGAAAAGGCTGTCTAGAACAGTCA